>JAYTDB010000170.1:0-4386 GCA_043736135.1 Rickettsiales bacterium | reverse complement strand
AGGAAGAAAAACGCTACCCCACGTTTAATACCCGGATGATGGCGGCGACGGTGGACATGATGCTTATTTCGCTAACGCTGACACCACTGGTGGATTATGGCGCACGGTTATAACCACCCGCATATCGTTGCCGAAGTTGCAAAACAATTACAAGTAATGCCGCATGTGATGTTTGGCGGGTTGGTACATGCCCCTGCCCTGAAACTCGCGCAGCGGCTAGCAAATCTCACCCATTTACCGCGCGTGTTTTTTTCCGATTCCGGTTCAGTTGCGGTTGAAGTAGCCATGAAAATGGCGCTGCAATATTGGCGGCTGCAACATAAGCCGAACAAAGACCGCTTTGTCTGTTTTCATCATGGCTATCACGGCGATACGCTGGGCGCGATGTCGGTTTCTGACCCTGACCATTCGCTGCATAAAGCGTTTCGCAATTCGGTTATCAAGCAATATGTCGTCGATATTCCGTCTGATGAATATAGTTTTGCGGATTTTGATAGCCTGCTTACCAGCTTTGGCAATAATATCGCGGGCATCATCATCGAGCCATTAGTGCAAGGCGCAGGCGGCATGAAATTCCACTCGGCGGACGTGCTCGCCGAGATTTATCGCATCGCCAAAAAACATAATGTACTTTTCATCGCTGATGAAATCGCCACGGGCTTTTACCGCTCGGGGAATTTGTTTGCTTGCAATGAGGCGGGCATCACACCTGATATTATGTGCCTCGGCAAGGCACTAACAGCGGGTACTTGCACAATGGGTGCAACACTTGCTACCGATGAAATCTTCCAAGCGTTTTATTCTGATAATCGCGAAGACGCGTTTATGCACGGCCCGACTTTTATGGCAAACCCGCTCGCCTGTGCGGCGGCAAATTCATCGCTCGATATATTTGAAAATCCGTCATTGCGAGGCGAAGCCGAAGCAATCCAACCGGCAGATGGATTGCTTCGCGATGCTCGCAATGACGAAATAAGTTATGCAAAGCGCGTCGAAACCATCGAAGCACAACTACTCACGGAACTTGCGCCCTGCAAAGGGTTGGACGGCGTGGTCGATGTGCGGGTGAAAGGTGCGATTGGCGTGGTGCAGGTAGATACCAGCAAAATTGATGTATACGCATTACGCGAAAAATTCGTGGAGATGGGTGTGTGGCTACGGCCATTCGGCGACATCATCTATATCATGCCACCGCTGGTGATTTCAGAAGACGAGCTGCAGAAACTCACCTCAGCAATTGTAACAATATTGAAAACCTAATTGCGCTAGAGCGAGATGGATGCGAAGGATTTTTTAGACCTGACGCGCAGCGTACATATAAGTACGTGAGCATCGGAAGCTAAAAAATGCAAGCAAGCCATCCGCACTAGTAGCAATTTAAGCCGCTTTACGCGCTTTATTCACGCCAGAAAAATCATTCAAATCTTCGATGATGCGTTTTTTGATTGCTTCGCGGTCAGCGGTGTTGATGCCGTAACGGATAGCAAGCAATGAATAATCTTGATCGGTGAGTGTCACTGGGATTTGTACAGATTCTTGCGCTGATACCGGAAGGCCAATCACGCGGCGAACCACATCGTTGATGCGCATTTCTTGGCGAATCGCTTCGTCGATAATTTTGTTAGCTACGGGCAAATCGCAATCGATAGACTCGTTCACGAAATTAGTGGTTTGATCTTTGTTCACGGCTTTAATCTCCTGTGTGGTGAATGGTTGTGATGATGCTTGAATCGTAATCGGCGCAGAGGTTTGTGGCAGTGCCGTTGCCTCCGTCTGAGTGATAACCGCAGCGGCTTGCGCCACGTCTTCGACTTCTTTTTTTGCAACAGCCGCAGCAGGGAATTCTGGCAATTTAACTGGCTCAGTTTTCACATGTTCCACCACGTCGTGCTTAACTTCAATTTTTGGCTCTTCAGCTTTTGGTTGCTCAACTTTCAGCTCAGCTTTAGGCGGGGTTGGCACTTCAAAAGTCGGCTCTGATATTTTCTCAAATTTCGGCTCTGGCTTTGCTTGGAAACTGTAGGTTGCTGGCTCTGCCATCGACACATCAAAGCGTGGAGCAGCTTTTTTATCCAGCACAATCACCTCTTCTTTTGATGAGAAAACAGGTGCAGCAGGAGTGTTTGATTTAAACGGCAACACAATTTCTTCTGCAGATGCGGAATCAATAATTTTCTCTTTTGCACTAGCGCTAGAAGTCGGATGTGTAATCTCGCCAATATCACTCAGACGGCGGTACACCGTGGCATAGACTTCGATACGACCATCGTTATATTTTTCGATTTCAAGCGCGTGCTCATTGCTATCGCTAACGAGCAAGGTATAGGCAAAGGCTTGGCCTTCATGCGCTTCTGGCAACATCGCTTTGCGATAATCGCCTTTGAAGAACGTGCCCTTCATACCCTGAATTTCGCGCTTATAGTGGTTTACTACCCAGCCCTTATAATCCGTGATGCCTTCTTTAGAGCTGATTTTTGTCACATCTGCTTGCGAAATAACCGCTTCTAATTCGTCTTGATTAAACAGCTTACCGCGATCATTCATCGACATGCGGCGCGAAATCGCCAAATATTTTTCACCATCCGCCTCTGCAATAATCATCGATGCGCCGGCATCTTTTTCTTGTGTGAGTACGAATGATGTCAGCGTGTCTTCCGCGAAACGATAGCTGTTAACAGCTGATACAACGAGACGTTTACCGGAAAGTGTGGTTTGCGGCACAAAGCCAAATACAATCGCGCTACCAATTTGCAGCTCTTCTGGCTTCACTTTTCCGAGTGACGGAAACTTCTTCACCGGCTTCCAAAAATCAGCAATCGTATCGAGCATATTTTCACCCTACTGCTATTTAGTTTTTCTCACGCATGATGCGTGCTTTATCCCGTTGCCAATCGCGCTTTTTAATATCAGCGCGCTTTTCATATTCTTTCTTACCAGTAGCGAGTCCGAGCTTCACTTTTGCCACGCCGCGATCATTAAAATACATCGCCAGCGGAATGAGCGTCACCCCCTTCACCTTTAGCTTGCCGACAAATTTTTCTATCTGCTTTTTATGCAACAATAGTTTTCTTGGTCTGCGTTCTTCATGGTTAAAACGGTTGCCTTGTGCGTAAGGAGTGATGGCAACATTATACAACCACAACTCATCATTTTTCACAGCAGCGAACGCATCGGCAATATTCGCTTTACCTGCGCGCATCGACTTCACTTCCGTTCCAACCAGCACCATGCCCGCTTCAACCTCGTCTTCAATCGCATAATCGCGCCAAGCCTTACGGTTTAGTGCAATCGTACTTTTAGGTTCTTCTGGTTTCTTGGTCATAGTCAGTTAGCTGAGTGATGCATTAAAGATGAAAAAAGTGTTTATAGCAAGCCTAAACTTATTAATGTTTGCCGAACCGCATTTTTACTATTTTCTGAGGGTTCCACTAGAGGAAGTCGCATTTCGGCCGAGCATTTACCCATTAACGATGCTGCGTATTTAACGGGTCCCGGGCTGGTTTCACAGAACATAACTTCATGTAATGCAACCAATTTATCCTGTAGAGCCAATGCCGTCACCCAATCGCCACGCAAGCAGGCATTCTGCACCTCGGCGCAGGCTTTGGGCATAATATTCGACGATACCGAGATACATCCTACCCCGCCAATCGCATTAAATGCCACCGCCGTCATGTCCTCGCCGCTGAGTAAATCGAGTGGTTTTTTCTGACGCGCCCGCAGCGTATGCACCCGCGCCAAATCACCCGTCGCATCTTTTACACCGACTACGTTTTGCAAAGCGGATAAGCGCGCCAATGTTTCATCGGTGATATTTACACCACTGCGACCAGGAATATTATAAATCACTAGTGGAATTTCCACCGCGTCATTGATGGCTTTAAAGTGTTGGAACAAACCTTCTTGCGTCGGACGATTATAATAGGGTGCAACAATCAACGCACCATCCGCACCTGCTTTTTTAGCATGGCGCGTGGTCATAATCGCTTCTTCGGTGGAGTTCGACCCCGTGCCCGCCATCACCTTTGCGCGGCCCCCGTCTCTATTTAAAGATTGGGCAATTTCAATGGTCATATCAATCACACGATTATGCTCATCGTGCGAAAGCGTCGGCGATTCGCCCGTCGTGCCCGTCGGCACCAGCCCGTGCACGCCCTCACTCACCTGCCATTCAACAAATGCCTGAAAGGCCTTCTCGTCAACTTTGCCGCCAGAAAACGGGGTGATGAGTGCGGTGTAAATGCCAGTAAAGAACGTCATGCGATGCCAATCATTAGATTTAAGAAAGAAAAATGTTATAATCGCAAAATTGTTGGTTGACAACTGATGACTAACGACTAATGAGTATCGACTCAATTGTTGGGGGTTGGCGCGGTTTGTCACCCA
>JAYTDB010000169.1:0-4345 GCA_043736135.1 Rickettsiales bacterium | reverse complement strand
TTCTTTGAGCACGCGGGAACGCGTTGGTTTAAGGGCTTTGACATCGACAAAGCTGGGTTTCAGGCGAAAGAACGAATGAATCGTTTGCCCTGTTACATTCAGTGCGGCGACACCAGTTGGCGCGACAACGGCGATTTTCTTTTGCGTATGCTCGCGAAAATAATGCAAGAAGGTCGACTTTCCCGTCCCCGCTTTTCCCGTCAGGAAGATGTTATTCTTGGTGTTTTCCAGCAAATCAAACGCGTGTAAAAATTCTGGCGTGATGTTGGTCGCGCTGGCGTGTGAGAGTGTGTGTGGTTTTATCATGCACTAGCTATAGCGCAGCTTTATCTTCGCGTTAATCGGTATTTTTAAAAAGCGCGTTAGCGTTTATGGTGATGTTTCGTGCTTGATGGGTTTGATGGCGGTGTGACAGGTGAAGGTAGCTCGCCGCTATAGGCTGGCTTATCATTTGCAAAATAGCTGAGTGGCACTTGTTCCGCTTCTTTGGGCGGTGGCGGCGGCGGGGTATCGCCCAAAGCCTTAATCCGTTTTTGCATTTCTGCTAACGGTATAAAATTTTGATTTTTATCGGGTGATAGCATTTTATCGGAGATGCCTTCATAAGACACGGGCGGCGGAAAAATTGTGGAGAGAAGCTTGGCATTCTTCATCGCTTGTGAATCGGCAGATGCAGAATGTTCAGGCTTCTCTCCCATAATTTAATTCACCAACTCGCCATCATCTTCGTTTTGTTTGCGCTGTGAGGCGTTGGCTTTGCCGATATTAAAGGCAAGCGCATCATCAACCACGGTGACTTTCACGCTGCCACCTTTCGATAATTTACCAAACAACACCTCATCCGCGAGCGGCTTTTTGATGGTTTCAGTGATGAGGCGAGCCATTGGGCGCGCGCCGTTAGCACGATCGTAGCCACGCTGAACAAGCCATTTGCGGGCTTTGTCATCCAGCGTGATGGTGACGTTACGATCCGCCAGCTGCGATTCCAAACGGTAGATAAATTTATTCACAACGTTCGCAACTACATCTTCGCCAAGGTGAGCGAATTGAATCGTTGCATCCAAGCGGTTGCGGAATTCAGGCGCAAACAGCTTGTTGGTTGCTTCGGTTTCTTCGCCAGCACGGTCTAGTTTCATGAAGCCGATTGGTGCACGAGCCGCATCTGCCGAGCCGATGTTCGATGTCATGATGATAATGGCATTACGGAAATTCACAATCTTACCGCTATTATCAGTCAGGCGACCATAATCCATGATTTGCAGCAAGATGTTATAAATATCTGGATGCGCTTTTTCGATCTCATCGAGCAAGATAACTGAGTAGGGGTGTTTATCAACACCGTCCGTCAGCAAGCCACCTTGATCAAAACCGACATAGCCTGGAGGCGAGCCAATCAGGCGAGCAACCGCGTGTTTTTCCATATATTCAGACATAT
Source organism: Rickettsiales bacterium (assembly GCA_043736135.1). GTDB lineage: Bacteria > Pseudomonadota > Alphaproteobacteria > Rickettsiales > SXRF01 > JAYTDB01. Next base: position 2,910 of record JAYTDB010000169.1, on the reverse strand, counting down.
CAAAGCGTTGCAGCTCCATGCCCATCAATAATGCGAGCTGTTGTGCCACTTCGGTTTTACCCACACCAGTTGGGCCAGTGAACAGGTAATTGCCGATGGGTTTTTCTTCTTCACGCAGACCCGCACGTGCCATTTTGATAGCCGATGACAATGAATCAATCGCTTTATCTTGACCGAACACCACGAGTTTGAGGTTTTTATCAAGGTTTCGCAATAATTCTGCATCATCCGACGTCACTGTTTTTGCTGGCATACGCGCCATTTTCGCAATGATGTCTTCTACTTCTTTATGGGTGATGGTTTTCTTGCGTTTGTTTTCAGGGAGTAGCATTTGCGCGGCACCCGCTTCATCAATCACGTCGATAGCTTTGTCTGGCAGTTTGCGATCAGTGATATAACGCGCAGAGAGTTCCACTGCTGATTTGAGCGCAGATGCGGTATAGCGTACTTGGTGATGTTCTTCGTAGTAAGGTTTCAAACCACGCAGAATTTTGATCGAATTTTCAATCGACGGTTCTTCCACATCAATTTTTTGGAAACGACGAGCGAGCGCACGATCTTTTTCTACTGAGTTTTTATATTCTTTATACGTCGTAGAACCCATGCAGCGGAAATTACCACGAGCCAGCGCAGGTTTCAGCAAATTACACGCATCCAGCGCGCCGCCCGATGTTGAACCCGCACCAATGATGGTGTGGATTTCATCGATGAATAAAATCGCGCCCGGTGCTTTTTCGATTTCTTTGATAACCGCTTTAAGGCGTTCTTCAAAATCACCGCGATAACGCGTGCCAGCAAGCAAAGCGCCCATATCGAGTGAGAAAATAATTGCGTTACGAAGCACATCTGGCACTTCACCGCGAACGATACGCAGCGCAAGGCCTTCCGCAATGGCAGTTTTACCGACACCTGCTTCACCGACATAGAGCGGGTTGTTTTTGGTGCGGCGAGCCAGCACTTGAACGGTGCGATCCACTTCTTCTTCACGACCCACCAGAATATCTGTTTTGCCATTTTCAGCTTTTTTATTCAGATTCACGCAATATTGTGACAGCGCATCGGCTTTGTCATCTTTTTTGCTTGAGTCGTCTTTTTTCGCAGATTGCGCTTTGTTGAGCGAATCATCATCCGAATCTAAATCGGTGCGCCATTCAGCAATTTTTTGTTTGTCAGCAAGCTTTACAATGCCGTGTGAAATATAATTCACTACGTCAAGGCGTGATAATTCTTGTTCTTGCAGGAAGTAAACCGCGTGGGAATCGCGCTCTGAAAACAGCGCCACCAGTACGTTTGCGCCAGTTACTTCGGATTTGCCTGCTGATTGCACATGGATAGCCGCGCGGTGAATCACCCGTTGGAAACCAGCGGTAGGGCGGGATTCTTCCAGCTCATCAACCACCAGCGATGTGAGTTCGCGTTCTAAAAATTCGGATAAGTTCTTTTTGATGTCGGCCAGATTTATGCCGCAACCGCGCATGACGGCTTGTGCGTCCTGATCGTCGGTGAGAGCAAAAAGTAAATGCTCAAGCGTTGCATATTCGTGGCGGTATTTTTTTGCGAGAGCCAGTGCGCGGTGTAGGCTGACTTCTAAGTTTTTAGATAACATCTTCTTTTTCCCCCGTTGGTGCCCGGGGAACATCCCCGAACTATTCTTTTTCCACTTGGCATTGAAGCGGATACTCACTGCGTCTGGCTAAAGTAGCTACCAGTTCCGCCTTGGTTTCCGCGACATCCCGCGTGAAGATACCGCAAACGCCGGCTCCCTTGTGATGGACATCCAACATGGTGCTGACGGCTTCTGCGTGATTTTTGTGGAAAATGTCTTTTAAGACAAACACCACAAAATCCATCGGCGTAAAATCGTCATTCAGTAGCACCACCTTGAAAAACGGCGGACGTTTGGTTTTCACCTCCGGTTCCGCAAGCATCAAGCCGTCATGCCGTCTATCGGGCACTGAGCTATCCGCTTCCCCCATTCCAATCACATGGATCATTGTTTCTTCGGTCTCTACAGTCATTATGGCACCAAATCCTAAACGCACAGTAAAACAGAGGTTGTTAAAGGGTTAAAAATGTCACTTTGTTTAGCAACACCTTCTTCATAGATAAGGCTAAACGTTTGAATTTTCAACACAGGGCATAATATAGCGCGAAAAAAAGAAAAAGGGAAGCGGGGAGTGATTGCTAACGCATTGGCTATATATACGATAAATAACAGGCATTATTGGGGTGTATAAGGATGCCTGTAATTTAATAACGGCGTTTTGCTGAAACTATTCAAAAATTATTTTTAGGTTTTTGTATAAAATCTATTAAAAAAACTCTGGGTCGAATGTTTTATTGCAAGGAAAACTGCGGGTTTTTGCGCTATTTGAAAAAAAATGCAAAAAAATGCAAACTGGTTGTTGACAAGGCAGAATCATGGGGCTATACATCCCATCCCTTCGGACAACGAAGTGCGAAAAACGAGTCGGAACTAAGGAAACTTATAACGGCTCTGCGGTTTGAAATTGTGAATAGGTTTTTCTGACATCATAGCATTGTCGGTAGCGGGAAAAGGCGTGCACAGTCACTTAGGTGACCTTAGCGCTAATTCACCCGACAATGAATTTTGATGAGTTGATGTACTGGATAATGACACCAACAGAAAAGGTAACCAAGGCTTAGGCTAAGGCTATTTTGTTCTGTACGTTGATTTAGTTCAGGCATTGTTCTTGAAAGAAAATAATATGTTAAGAGCATCTGGTGGATGCCTTGGCTGCAAGAGGCGATGAAAGACGTGTTACGCTGCGATAAGCTTCGGGGAGTTGCGAAAAAACTTTGATCCGAAGATTTCTGAATGGGGAAACCCACTCCGTATGGAGTATCTGCAACTGAATACATAGGTTGTAGAAGCAAACCCGGTGAACT
>JAYTDB010000168.1:0-2938 GCA_043736135.1 Rickettsiales bacterium | reverse complement strand
CGCGGCAGGATATATTACAGGGCAGACTTTGCACATTAACGGTGGCTTGTACATGTAATATTGGGTTGTTTTCTCTAGACAATTCAATGGGCGTATGTTACCTGCAACGAATCGCTTGACGTTTTGTGTTTGAACATTATGTTGCACGGCTCGATTGATGGGTTTATAACCTGCTGGTCTAAGAAACGAACAAAAAGAATTATTCCGAAACTAAATAAGGATTTTAACATGAGTGATATCGCTGAACGCGTAAAAAAGATTGTGGTTGAACATCTCGGTGTAGAAGAAGCGAAAGCACTTCCTAACGCGAGCTTTATTGATGATTTGGGTGCTGATAGCCTAGATACTGTTGAGCTAGTTATGGCATTTGAAGAAGAGTTCAACATTGAAATTCCTGATGATGCGGCTGAAAAAATCCTCACGTTGCAAGATGCAGTGAATTTTATTCAAGCCAACGCGAAAGCGGCTTAATTCCTTATTTGTGCTGTGGGGCGCGCATAGTTTGCGCGACCCCCGTGCAAGAATTCACGCCGTCTTGATTTCGTTGCTACAGGCACAGCAAGCGGCACACCCCACATTAATAAAATGAGTTTTTCATGAAACGTGTCGTTGTAACTGGTCTTGGCTTAGTCACCCCACTTGGCTGTGGTGTTGAACATGTGTGGAGCAATATACTTGCTAGCAAATCGGGATTGCGCGCAATCACCGAATTTGACGTATCCGATCTGCCTAATCGTGTGGCGGGTATTGTGCCGCGTGGCACAGGCGAGGGCGAATTTAATCCTGACAATTACATCGAACCCAAAGAACAAAAGAAAATGGATGATTTTATCCATTTTGCGATTGGTGCGGCGACCGAAGCTGTGCTTGATGCGGGCATCGACAAATTATCGCCAGCAGAACAATTACGCACGGGTGTGATGATTGGTTCGGGCATTGGTGGTTTACATATTATCGAAGAAACGGTTTTGTTGATGCGCGAAAAAGGTCCGCGCCGCGTTAGCCCATTCTTTATTCCCGCTGCGCTTATCAACTTGGCGTCTGGCCAGCTTTCCATTAAATACGGTTTTAAAGGCCCTAACCATTCGGTGGTGACGGCGTGTTCGACTGGCGCACACGCGATTGGTGATGCGGCGCGTATGATTATATTTGGTGATGCCGATATTATGGTTGCTGGCGGCACAGAAGCGACGATTTGCCGTATTGGTTTAGCAGGTTTTGCAGCCGCGCGTGCGCTGTCTACGGGCTATAATGATACGCCTGAAAAAGCATCACGTCCGTGGGATAAAGGTCGCGATGGTTTTGTGATGGGCGAAGGCTCTGGCATCGTGGTGCTAGAAGAATATGAACATGCGAAAGCGCGTGGCGCGAAGATTTACGCTGAAGTGGTGGGTTATGGTTTGTCGGGTGATGCGTATCACATCACTGCGCCCGCACCAGAACATGAAGGTGCATACCGTGCGATGGACGCAGCGCTGAAACGTGCTGGCATGACGCCAGATGATATTGATTATGTAAACGCGCATGGCACATCAACGCCACTGGGCGATGAGCTGGAATTAAAAGCCGTGAAAAACCTGTTTGGCGAAGCGGCGTATAAAATTTCTATGTCTTCAACCAAGTCATCGATTGGGCATCTGCTAGGTGCGGCTGGCGCGGTGGAAGCTATTTTCTCGATTCTGGCGATTCGCGATCAAATTGCACCGCCAACACTCAATCTGGATGATCCATCGGACGGATGTGATTTGGATTTGGTGCCGCATAAAGCAAAGAAGCGCGAAATTCGTGCAGCACTCTCTAATTCATTCGGGTTTGGTGGAACGAACGCTTCATTGGTGCTCAAAAAAATCTAGTGAAAAACACTTGTCGGTGGCGATGAAAATCGTCATCATAGCGGCATGAAAAAATTTCTCTTCACACTGCTGATGTTGGTTGTGATGGTGACGGTCGTGTCTGCCTATGTCGCTTATGATTACATGGCGCCAAACGCACTAACCATACCCACCACCTTGATTATCCGTAAAGGTACGACATCGCCCGCAACGGCGCAGTTGTTGCAGGGTTCGGGCGTGGTGCGCCATCCCTATATCTTTTTGGCGATTAATTATGTGCTCGGTGCATCGCGTAATTTCAAGGCGGGTGAATATCAATTCCAACCCGGAATTACGCCGTTTGAAGTCGCGCAGAAACTCCGCAAAGGCGAGGTGGTTATTCATAAAATCACGCTACCTGAAGGCTGGAACGTGCGGCAAATTACAGAACTATTGATAGCGGATACAGTGCTGGAAGGCGAGATTACCCTGCCAATACCTGAAGGGAGTTTGCTGCCAGAAACCTATTATTATACGGCGGGAGATACGCGAAATACCATCATCAAGCGTATGCAGACGATGATGCAAGAAGTGCTTGCTGATAGCTGGAATAAGCGCAAAGAAGGATTGCCTTTCAAAACCCCGCAAGAGGCGATGGTGCTGGCGTCGATTGTAGAAAAAGAAACAGGGGTGGCGACCGAACGCCCGTTGGTGGCGAGCGTGTTTATTAACCGCCTACGCATTGGGATGCCGCTGCAAACTGACCCGACGGTGATGTACGGTATTGAACAGGCGACAGGCGTTGCGATGGAACGTCCGCTATCACGCAAAGATTTGGAAACGCCCAGCGCGTATAATACCTATATGATTTCGGGATTACCACCGACGCCGATTGCTAATCCCGGCATTGATGCGATTCAGGCGGTGCTCATCGACCCTGCTGATACCGATGCGCTGTATTTCGTTGCATCAGGTGAGGGCGGGCATCGCTTTGCAAAGACACTTGAAGAACATAATCGGAATGTTGCTGCGTATAGAGCGTTGCATAATGGAAAATAAAATGCGTAAAGATACTGGTTTTACGCTTATCGAGCTATCGATAGTGCTTGTTATTATTGGGTTGATTG
>JAYTDB010000167.1:0-6553 GCA_043736135.1 Rickettsiales bacterium | reverse complement strand
GGCATAAATCCGCCGCAACCGCCGCCGCTGAACCACCTGAAGAACCACCCGGAACGAGCGACTGCCCATCTTTTTTCCATGGTGATTTTACGGTGCCGTAATAGCTTGTCAAATTCCCCGAGCCCATGGCGAATTCATCCAAATTCACCTTGCCGAGCATCACGCCGCCCGCATCCCAAATCTTCGTCGTAATAGTCGATTCATATTGTGGTTTGAAGCCATCAAGAATATGTGAAGCCGCCGTCGTCAGCACGCCCTTGGTGCAGAATAAATCTTTTACACCCACAGGAATACCTTCAATCGTTCCCGCATTACCGCTAGCAATTTTAGCATCCGACGCAGCTGCCATCTCAAGTGCTTTATCACGCGTGATAGTGATAAACGCGTTCATGGCAGGATTGGCTTTTTCAATCGCATCCAGATGTTCAGTGGCAACTTCAACCGCAGAAAATTTCTTGGCTTTCAAGCCATCGCGCATGTCAGCGAGAGTGAGGTTGCGTATAGTGGTCATAATTACTGCCTAAATTAAGAATTGTATATTCATATTGTTCATGTGGTACGAGTATACTAGTAAATCATTGTTTTCTAGAATTTATTGCACAAGCAATGATTATAGCGCCCACTATAATCGCTAAAGCAATAGGATTTATGTTTGGCAATATTGGATCAACAAATTGTCCCAATAAAACCGTGCAGCCAACTATCGCTAATCCTGCTAAAGCTACGCCTACGTTTTCTGTAAATTTAGGAAACAGGCTATAAACACCTGCAATAAAATAAAATGCACTAATTCCATATTTCAAAAAAGCTCCACTCTCTTTTGACACACCAAATAAAAATAGGGCAACACCAAAACAAACAGCTGCTCGGAAGTATCTATTTTTCCATATTAGCTCCCAAAACCTATCACCAAGAGATTCAAGTTTACGACCAAGCCAATATTTTCTTTTTTTTGTTTCCACAAAGTTAATCCATCACTTTCGATACAACAAAGCAGTTATAAAGACACCAAAGGTGCATTTTTAACATAGATTCTTGCTGTTTGCCATCGCGCATATCAGCGAGTGTAAGAGAACGAAGGGTCATTAGTTGACACATGCTCCCATTAGCTCATGAAAAGACGGGCCTTTTTTATCCATCACCTGAATTTTTTCATACGGCGCGAGTTTTGTTTGCATGCAGTTTTCAATGTTTGCAAACACAATATCACCCGATGGAACTTTTACGTTCATCACATATTCTTCCATATCGCGCGTGCGCAAATCATGGTCGCTTTCACGCCATTTAATCGCGCTACCCGCTTGCTTCATCGCAGAAATCGTAAGTGCATGTGCGGGTACGGCCGAAGCAAACGCAAACAACAAAGCCGCTGATAAAATATTTTTAGTATATCGATTCATAAACCATCCTTATTTAGAAAATTATGTGCATTATTATTATGGATCCCCGCCTGCGCGGGTATGACAAATATTATCATTACTCCATTACTTTAGGGACTACAAAACAACCATAATCAGATGATGGCGCATTCGCAACAATCGCTTCTTGCTGATTACCATCTGTTACAACATCGGCGCGGCGTGGCAACGTCATAGCGGCAACACTGACCATTTGCGGTACACCATCGGTATTCACTTCGGCTAACTGCTCCACCCACTGAAGTATGCCCGAAAGCTGCTCGGCATAATAGGGCTTTTCGCTTTCGTCTATACGAATACGCGCCAGTTTGGCAATTTTGGTAATGGCTTGTATATCAAGCGTCATAACAGGCTCTCTTGTCACCCCGCATAAGTGCAGCGCATTGCGGGGTCTGGTGTTTTTCTTTACGAAACTGCAAAATTGGTTTCTAATAGCAATAATGATTAATGACAAGAGGTTCTGTAATGCTCAAGGCAAATTATCTTACGAATGCCTACCAGACCCCGCAACGCGTGCGGGGCAACGAACATGCTGTATGAAACACTAGAAGAATATAAAGCAATTCTACCGATAGACGGCAGGTTGCTCGGCCTAGATGTAGGGGAAACCACCATTGGGTTAGCGCTTACTGATGCTAGGCGTGGCATTGCCTCGTCACTGCACACCATTGAGCGGAAAAAATTCGCCTACGACGTGAGTGAGCTGAAGAATTTTATTGCAAAACACCATATTAAGGGCCTTGTTATTGGCAACCCCATCAATATGGATGGAAGCCAAGGCCCACGCACCCAATCTACCCGTACCTTTATCTCAAATATCGCTAAACATATCGAGCTACCCATGCTACTATGGGACGAGCGCATGAGCAGCATGGCGGTTGAGCGGATGATGATTGAAGCCGATATGACACGACAACGACGTGCAAAATTAATAGACAAACTCGCCGCCAGCTACATATTACAAGGCGCGATAGATCGGATGAATGCGTTATGATTATTTGGCTCGTTGGTACTTTTGTTATTTCCTACCTGCTCGGATCGATTCCATTTGGCCTGCTATTCAGCGCCGCTTTTGGCCACGGCGATATTCGTAAAATTGGTTCGGGCAATATCGGTGCGACCAACGCGCTACGCACGGGCAATAAATTACTCGCCTTCCTCACCCTGTTTTTCGATGTCGCAAAAGGCTTTGCTGCCGTTTATATCTGCCGCGAATTATACGGCAACAGCTTTGCGGCACTCGCTGCCATCTTTGTGTTATTAGGACATGTATTTCCCGTATGGCTTGGCTTCAAAGGCGGCAAAGGCGTTGCCACCGCACTCGGCGTTTTTGCCGCACTGAATTGGATGATTGTTGTCGGCGTCTGTGCATTATGGCTTACGGTTTTCACCTTCACCCGCATCTCATCCATCTCATCGCTGATGTCGATTGGTTATTCTTCCATCATCGCCTATTTATTTGACAGCTACCTGACTGCCCTACTCTGTTTGTGTATCGCTGCGCTGATTATTTTCACGCACCGACAAAACATCATTCGTCTGGTCACAGGCAAAGAAACAACCTTCCGTAAAACAGGCGCACCCGCATGAGTATTTATCCTTCCCTAGCCAGCGATTCACTGGTCGATGTTGTTCGTTTAATTCGCACGCAAAATGTCGGCCCCATCACGTTCTTTCAATTGATGCTACGTTTTGGCAGCGCCGCTGAGGCGCTGAAGCAATTGCCCGCCACCTCCATTCGTGGCGGCCGAAAAAACGCCATTACGCCCTACAGTAAATCACTCGCCGAACAAGAAATCGAGAAGGCACAAAAATTTGGTGCGCGGATGATTGTGTATGGCGATGCGGATTACCCGACATTACTCAACCATATTAATGATGCGCCGCCCGTTATCACCGTATTGGGGCATCCAAGCGTATGGAAAAACAAACACATGGTTGCGATGGTGGGTTCACGCAATTCATCGGCGAATGGCTGCCAATTGGCGCAAAAAATCGCGCGCGAATGTGGCGCAGCAGGCGTGACGATTGTCTCAGGACTTGCCCGCGGCATCGACACATTTGCCCATAAAGGCTCACTGGCAACAGGTACGGTTGCCGTTATTGCTGGCGGTATTGACCATATTTATCCACCTGAAAATGGTGATTTATACAAACAAATCACCGAACAAGGCGCCATCATCAGCGACCAATTATTTGGACAAATTCCTTTTGCCAGTAGTTTTCCATCGCGAAATCGCATCATCGCGGGCATGTCGCAAGGCACCGTCGTTGTGGAAGCATCACCAAAATCTGGCTCGCTGATTACTGCGCGCCTCGCCACAGAATATAACCGCGATGTCTTCGCCGTCCCAGGCTCACCACTCGACCCGCGCTCAAAAGGTGGCAATCATCTGATTAAAGAAGGAGCGTATGTCGTCGAAGAAGCGCAAGATATTTTGCGCGTGATTACCAGCCAAAAAATCGCGCAGTTCTCAGAAGGAGCATCTGCCATCTATAATAATGCAACCTCACCGAATGAATCTGAAATCGACCGCGCCCGCGAAGTGATACTCGCGCAACTTGGCCATACTGCGACAGAAATTGATGAGCTAATTGAGCAAACGAAGCTCTCCACAGCCTGCGTGCAGGCAGTATTGATGGAGTTAGAGTTAGCGGGTCGCCTTCGCCGCAGTGCGGGCAATAAAATTTCCATCATCTTCGATGATTCACAGGAAGTGGCTTAGCTACTGAATTTACTAGCACTAAAATTTATAGGTTGCTCGCGCTGCGTAAATGCGATAGACGGTATGGGCAACATATAAAAGTTAACAAATCAATCAAAATATTAATAATTAGGCATAGTATTGCATGAACGTCGTCGTCGTAGAGTCCCCATCTAAAGCCAAAACCATCAACAAATACCTAGGCTCAGATTATGTCGTGCTCGCCAGTTTCGGGCATGTGCGCGATTTGCCCAGCAAAGATGGTTCGGTACGCCCAGACGATGATTTCGCGATGACCTACGAGGTCGATAGCGATTCCAAAAAACATCTGCAAGCCATCACAAAAGCGCTCAAAGACGCTGACACATTATATCTTTGCACCGATCCTGACCGTGAAGGGGAAGCGATTTCGTGGCATGTATTAGAAGCATTGCAAGAAGCAAAAGCCATCAAAAAAGGGATGAAAATCCACCGCGTAACGTTCGATGAAATAACCAAAAAAGCGATTTTAAAAGCATTTGAAGCCCCGCGTGATATTGACATGAACATGGTCAACGCGCAGCAAGCGCGCCGTGCGCTTGATTATTTGGTGGGGTTTACCTTGTCGCCTGTTTTGTGGCGTAAACTCCCGGGTTCAAAATCAGCTGGTCGTGTGCAATCGGTTGCGCTGCGTTTGATTTGCGAACGCGACGCGGAAATTGAACAATTTATTTCCCAAGAATATTGGGACATTAAAGCGACGATGTTTGGTGAAAAAAACCAAGCGTTATCGACGCGCCTGATTGAGTTTAACGGCACAAAGCTGGAAAAAATTTCAATCACTGCACAAGCGCAAGCAGAGACTATTGCAAAGACTTTGCAAACCAAAGATTATGCGGTAGCGAGCATTGAGCCAAAACTCGTAAAACGTCATCCAGCGCCGCCATTTACTACTTCTACGTTGCAGCAAGAAGCCTCACGCAAATGCGGCTTTGGCGCAAAACGTACCATGCAAGTGGCACAAAAATTATATGAAGATGGCTACATCACCTATATGCGTACCGACGGTGTGACCGTGTCGGTTGATGCGATTGGTGAAGCACGCGACTTTATCGGCAAATCGTATGGCAATGAATTCATGCCATCTGCCCCGCGCATCTACAAAACCAAATCAAAAAACGCGCAGGAGGCGCATGAAGCAATCCGCCCAACCGACGTAACACAAACGCCGCAAAAGCTTGGCTTAGACGCCGATGCTGCGAAGCTCTATGAGCTGATTTGGAAACGCATGGTCGCGAGCCAAATGGAATCGGCTGTGATGGATCAACTCAGCGTTGATATCGCCGCAACCGATAAATCTGCCGTGCTCCGCGCAACCGGTTCAGTCGTAAAATTTGAAGGCTTCTTGAAGCTTTATCAAGAAGGCAATGACGATGAGGAAGACGAAGAATCAGCGCGTCTGCCCGAAGTAAAACCGTATGAAAAAATGGCTGCAAAAGATGTATTGCCTGCGCAACATTTCACAGAGCCACCACCACGCTTCTCGGAAGCAAGCTTGGTTAAAAAACTCGAAGAACTCGGCATTGGCCGCCCATCAACCTATGCGGCGATTATATCTGTGTTGCAAGAACGCGGCTATGTCATTCTCGATAAAAAACGCTTCGTTGCCCACTCGCTTGGACGACTGGTGAACGCATTCCTCGTCAGCTTCTTTGAAAAATATGTTGAATATGGTTTCACGGCGGATCTCGAATCGCAGCTGGATGACGTATCTGCGGGTGAACGCGATTGGAAAACGGTCTTGCGTGATTTCTGGAAAGACTTCATTGTCAAAATCGATGAATCGAAAGAACTCAAAATCACTGACGTATTGCACGCCCTCAATGAACTCATGGGCAGCTATGTGTTCGGCGTGCCGAAAGATGGCAAAGACCCACGCGTGTGCCCTGCTTGCGCGACAGGTCGCTTAGGCCTCAATATTGGCCGCTTTGGCCCTTACATCGCTTGCTCAAACTATCCTGAATGTAACCACAAAGCGCAAATTGGTGCTAATGGCGGCGGCGAAGGCGAAGACGGCGAATTTAAATTGCCACTCGTACTGGGTAATGACCCTGTATCGGGCGAACCAATCAGCCTCAAAAAAGGCCCTTACGGCGTATATGTGCAGCTCGGCGAAAGCAAGACTCCGAAGCGTTCCAGCTTGCTTAAAGGCATGAAAGCAGAAACCACGACACTGGAAATCGCACTGACATTATTATCCTTACCGCGCGAATTAGGTCTGCATCCCGACACCAGCAAACCCATCGTTGCGAATAACGGCAAATTCGGCCCGTACCTGTTGCATGATGGCAAATTCACCACCCTTCCGCCTAGCGAAGATTTACTCTCTATCGGCATCAACCGCGCCGTGGAAGTACTCGCCAATGCTCCAAAAAAAGGTGAGCGCGCAGG
>JAYTDB010000166.1:0-2548 GCA_043736135.1 Rickettsiales bacterium | reverse complement strand
ACATCTCGCTCTTCAAAATGATACATGCCGTGTAAAAACGTGGTTTTTCGTGGGGTGGCGTGGAAGTAGCCTTCGCCGTCATGATGAACGGTGATGTGTTTGTTGCGGATGGGCACCGTTTTTTTCTGAGCTTTTTGCGGGTAGGATTCAGGTGAGGATTTTCCTTGGCAGAGGATGTTGGCGGGGCATGTTTCGCAATGTGGCGCGTGCTTGGTGCAAACCATACTGCCAATATCCATCATCGCCTGATTATAATCATAGGGATTTTTTGTATCGAGCAACTCGGCTGCATAGCCCCATAAATCATCCGTTTTTGGGTGAGTGAGTGCAAAGATGCGGCATAGCACGCGTTTGACGTTCGCCTCCATCACCGCGACGGGCTGATGATAGGCAAATGCGGCGATGGCATGGGCAGTATTTTGTCCAATACCAGGCAGAGCGAGTAGCTCGTCCACTGTTTTTGGCAGTGATTTGCCAGCTATTTGCGCGGCCTTATGCAAATTTCTTGCTCGCGAATAATAGCCCAGCCCTTGCCATGCTGAGAGCACCTCATCTTGTGTGGCCTTCGCCAGCGATTCAATGGTCGGGAAGCGCTCCAGAAAGGGGAAATAGAATCGTTCAAGCACAGTTTTGACCTGTGTTTGCTGTAACATCACCTCGCTGAGATAGATGGGGTAGACATTTTTTGTGTTTCGCCAAGGCAGATTTTTTCTGCCATGTATCTGGTACCATGCATGTAATTGGCGATGAAATAGCTTCTTTTTTGGCATGGTAACGAGTTCTTAAAGATGTTGTGGTTTGATAGAGTTAACTTTTTATCCATTCTAATTCAATGATTGTTCTTTGAATGATGCGTTTAGCCCTTATTTTAGTCTGCGCCCTTTGCGTGATTTTGCCGCGTGAATCCTTCGCGGAAAAAGAATTTCGCGTGGTTATTTTTGGGGATAGTCTTGCGAGCGGCTATACAAATCAGGTTGATGGTACGTTGCCTGCAAAGCTAGAGCGTAAAATTCGTTCAGCAGGTTATAATAGCGTTGCTATGGTGAATTTGAGCAAGGCGGAAGCGACTACATCTTCAGCGATAAAAGATGTTGATTTAGTGAAGCAACAGTTACCCGATGTGATTGTGATTATGCTGGGCATGGCGGATATTTCACAAAGCGTAGCCCCGCAGATAGTTCAAGCTAATTTAGATCGTATTATCACCAGCCTAAAATCACTCGGGGCTTATATTATTTTGGTAGGTATTCCTGCGCCAAAAGAGACCGGCGAGCTTTATCAATATCAAATACAAATGGCCTATTATAATTTAGCAAAAGGGCATGGGGTGCCATTTTATTATTCCGCATTGGCAGGTATTGAAGGCAACCCTGATTATACGCTTGCCGATGGCTATCACCCGAATGCACAAGGCGTTGATATTATGGTCGATGGCTTGTTTCCCTATGTGGATATCGGGCTGCGCTGGCGCTATGATATTTATGTTTATAATCAAGAAAACCAACGCAATGCACCGTCTGCCTTGGTGTTTCCGCAGCCATAATAATCTGTGATAGGTGGCTTGTTTTCTCATGGGCTTGCGCTATATTGTCCCTCCATTTAACTCGGAGAGCCGCATGAGCACGTCTGCACAAACCAAACAAGCACCTATTAACGTTACTACTGGCGCACTTCCCGCCTCAAAGAAAATTTTTGTGCAAAGTGATCGTTTTGCGGATGTAAAAGTAGCGATGCGTGAGATTGAACTTGCGCCGACGGCAAAGGAGCCAAACGTGGTGGTCTATGATACGTCGGGGCCATATACTGACAGCACATCGCAAATTGACATTCACAAAGGTCTGCCGAAATTGCGCGCCAGCTGGATTACGGAACGTGGCGATGTGGAATCGTATATTGGCCGTGATGTGAAGCCAGAAGATAATGGCGTGAAAACGGGCGAACCAACTGTGCCGCAATTTCCGCATGTGAACAAAACACCATTGCGCGGTGCGAATGGCAAAGCTGTGACACAATTGGCGTATGCGCGTGCTGGCTTGATTACCAAAGAAATGGAATATATCGCCATTCGCGAAAATGAAGGCCGCACAAAAATCATCGAGCAGGCAAAGAAAAAACCCTATCAGCGCGGCAATAATTGGGGCAAGGCATTGCCTGAATTAATTACGCCAGAATATATTCGTGATGAAATCGCGGCTGGCCGTGCGATTATCCCTGCCAACATCAACCACCCTGAAGCCGAGCCGATGATTATTGGCCGCAATTTCAAAGTAAAAATCAACGCGAATATTGGTAATTCAGCAGTTACATCTTCCGTTGCAGAAGAGGTTGATAAGCTCGTTTGGGCGATTCGCTGGGGTGCGGACAACGTGATGGATCTGTCGACAGGTCGCAACATTCACAACATCCGCGAATGGATCATCCGCAACTCGCCTGTGCCGATTGGCACGGTGCCGATTTACCAAGCGCTGGAAAAAGTGAACGGCATCGCCGAAGATCTCACCTATGATATTTTCCGCGATACGCTGATTGAGCAGTGCGAACAGGGCGT
>JAYTDB010000165.1:0-4092 GCA_043736135.1 Rickettsiales bacterium | reverse complement strand
AAAGTGACTAAAAAAGGCAAAATCGGCGTGTTGTTTTTTTGGCCGCTTGATTTCACGTTCGTGTGCCCATCAGAAATTATTGCGTTCAACAATCGCATCAAAGAATTCAAATTACGTAAAACCGAAGTGATTGGCCTTTCGGTGGATTCGCATTTCACGCATTTGGCTTGGAAACAAACGCCAGTTGAAAAAGGCGGCATTGGCAATGTGCAATTCCCGATGGTGGCGGATTTAACCAAGTCCATCGCGCGTGATTACGATGTATTGCTTGGTGATGCGGTTGCATTCCGTGGTACATTCCTTATCGATGGTAACGGTGTTGTGCGTCACCAAGTGGTGAATGATTTACCGCTCGGTCGTAACGTTGATGAAGCACTGCGTATGGTTGATGCGCTGCAATTCTTTGAAGAACACGGCGAAGTATGCCCAGCAGGCTGGCAGCGCGGTGATGAAGGTATGGATGCAACGGCAAAAGGCGTTGCGAAATACCTCAAAGCAAACGCAGAAAAACTATAATTTAAAATTAGTTGCCCTGCTTTTTTGCGGGGCAACTAATGCTACAAAAAATGACAATAGCGGATGCTCACGTGCATCGTTAATAATAATATAGGGGGAAGTTATGGCATTGAATGAAAGTAACTTGGTACCTGCCTATCATGGGCGTATACAAAAAATTGTTGAGCGTATTGACGGCGTGAACCCAGAAACGGGAATGACTGTTGAGGGAGCTAACGAAAATTTGCTGAAAATGTTTCAGCATTTTCAGGATGCTTGGCAGAAGGATAAAATGAGTGATCAGGCAGCACAGATTACTATAGTGGGTAAACGGATAATCGATGATATCAACCACTTGCCAACAGATGGTTTCTTGCGGAAGGATTTAAAGGCACTAGATGTAGCAGAAGCGAAAGTAAAAGAAGTAATCACACAGGTGCAAACAATAATGGCCGAAGTTCGTGGTGAACCAACAGCTGATGCTGCTGAAACGCATACGATAACGCCTGTGGGATCAGGATTATATAAAGGAATAGAAATATAATGACCACTCACAATACCAAAGTTCTGATTATTGGCTCTGGCGCGGCGGGTTGTACGGCGGCGATTTATGCTGCACGGGCATCGCTTAATCCGATTATGGTACATGGCATGCAACCAGGTGGGCAGCTCACCATCACCACTGACGTAGAAAATTTCCCGGGTTTTGAACATGCGGTGCAAGGCCCATGGCTGATGGAACAGATGGAAAAACAAGCGCTTCATGTTGGCACGCAAATACTGCATGACACGATTAAATCGGTGGATTTATCGAAGCGCCCATTTGTAGCGATTGGTGAATCGGGCGATACTTATATTGGCGAAACGCTGGTGATTGCAACTGGCGCAACCGCCCGCTGGCTAGGGCTTGAATCGGAACAAAAATTTTCTGGCTATGGTGTTTCGGCGTGCGCGACCTGTGATGGATTTTTCTATAAAGGCAAAGAAGTTGTCGTCATCGGCGGTGGTAATTCGGCAGTTGAAGAAGCATTGTATTTATGCAATATCGCCAGCAAAGTTACACTCATTCATCGTCGCGATTCGTTGCGTGCTGAAAAAATTGCACAAACGCGTCTATTTGAAAATCCAAAAGTATCGGTGATTTGGGATAGTGCGGTGGAAGAATTTTTGGGCACAGAAAATCCAAATAGCTTAACTGGCGTTCGTTTGAAAAACCTGAAAACTGGCGCGTTGAGCGACTATAAAACCGATGGCGCGTTTGTCGCTATTGGCCATGTGCCGAATACGGAATTATTCAAAGGTGCGGTTACGCTGGATTCGGATAATTACATTATGACCATAGCGGGCAGCACTAAAACCAATATCGCAGGCGTATTTGCGGCGGGTGACGTGCAAGACAAAATCTTCCGCCAAGCGATTACGGCAGCGGGTACGGGCTGTATGGCCGCTCTCGAAGCCGAACGTTTTTTAACGGGTCATTAGTCTAATCCTGTGAATCGCAAAGCGATTGCACAGGATCTCATTAGGGGCTATAGATCCTGTGCTGCCGATAAATCGGCCCACAGGATTAAGTATATGATGGACTGGGACAAACTTCGGATATTTCATACTGTCGCGACCGCCAAAAGCTTCACGCGGGCGGGCGAGGTGATGCATTTATCGCAATCCGCCATCAGCCGTCAGGTGTCTGCGCTTGAAGATGATTTGCAGGTTTCTTTGTTTAATCGCCATGCCCGCGGGCTGATGCTGACCGAGCAGGGCGAGATGTTGTTCCGCACTGTAAGCGATATGCTCACGCGACTTTCAGCGGTTGAAAATGCGCTGCTGGAAAGCAAGGAACGCCCACGTGGGCCGCTGAAAATTACCGCACCCGTGGCATTCGGCACGACATGGGTGACGCCGCATATGCGCGAATTCTGCGATTTATACTCGGAGATTCAGGTGACGATGCTGGTGGATGATCGTGAGCTGGATTTGACCATGCGCGAGGCGGATGTGGCGATTCGTTTATTTCCCGCAAAACATCCCGACCTGATTCAGAAAAAACTGACGACGTTGAATAACTCGCTGTTTGCTTCTAATACCTATCTGCGTGCTTATGGGGCACCTAAAAAAGTGGAAGATTTGAGCCGTCATAAGCTGGTGAGTTACGGCGAGGATAACCTGCCCTTTGCCGAAGTGAATTGGGTGTTGCATGCGGGTGAGGATAAAGAACATCCGCGCACGCCGATATTCAAAATCAACAGCCTATTTGGCATGATGAAAGCGGTAGAGGCATCGATTGGTATTGCGGGTTTGCCTGATTATATGGCGGCAAAAAGACCGGGTGTTAGCCGTGTGTTGCCTGATGTAAAAGGCCCGACGACGGATGTGTATTTTATTTATTCGATGGAAATGCGAAACTCCAAACGGGTGAACGTCCTCAAAGAATTTTTGCAGAAGAAACTAGCTGAGGATGGGTTGGTTTAAGTAGAGTATTGAGTACCGAGTACTGGGTGCGATTTATCGCGGTTTATCCACCATCTGTTGCAGTTTCTCTTTTTCTGCTTCGCCGCGTACGACCCAGCCATTTACGGCTTTGTCTTTTAGAAATTCCTCGTGAAAACTCCGCTTCGGGTTGTGTGGATGAAGATTCCATGACGATTTGGCTGGATATAAAATAACTATTGTTAAAGTTCAGTGGGTTGAATTGTATGCGAAAAACGCATAGCTCATTTGCAGTAATGTAACTACTAAAAAATGTTAAACGGCATATAAGGGGGCTCTGAGCATTGCTCGTATAGGTTTTTACCTATATCCTCCCTGTTATTATATTTTGGGCTGGCCTACGGGTCAGCCCTTTTTTTAATTATTTTTCGGCTGAAATCAATCTGAGTAATAAGATATTTTAGGCACAGTAAGCAAAATTAAAATGCTATTCTAGTGCAATGATATTGCGTGTAGTATATGCTACGGCAGTTGATTCTTACTGGATATTTTTAGAGGCTCATATTTTGTCCGCCAACCTCCATAAGCACCAAAAACAGGGGTTTACTCTGATAGAGATGTCCATCGTTCTTGTTATCGTAGGCTTGATTATTGGTGGGATATTGGCAGGTAAGGAATTGGTTGGTGCGGCTGAAGTGCGTGCCGCGATAACGCAAATTGATAAATATCAGCTCGCCGTCAAAGCCTTTAAATTAAAATATAACGCATTGCCAGGTGATATCGCAGACCCGCAAGCAAGCAATTTCGGGTTTGTTACTCGCCTTGGATTAGCAGGCGCAGGTGATGGGAATGGTGTAATTGAGGGAAAGAAAGGATATGCAGCATCGGCATATAATGGCATTTCTGGCTGCGGTGGCGAGATGGCGGTGTTTTGGATCGATTTATCGGACGCCAAATTAATTGACCAGCATTTTGATTACGCACAGTCTGATTGGGACTTTACGAATTGTCAGGCGACGGACGCGGTAAAAAAATATTACCCCACCAGCAAGATTGGCAAAGGTAATTATATTTATATATGGAGTGGTGGCGTAGATGCAACGCAATCAGTAACTAATAACGATGGCATCAATTATTTTGGTCTGTCAGTTGTAACGAGTATCCCTACAG
>JAYTDB010000164.1:0-4129 GCA_043736135.1 Rickettsiales bacterium | reverse complement strand
GAAACGTAATTAACATCGTCAACAAGGCAATAACGCTAACGAATACATAAAAATAGCGTTCGGATATGGCGTCATTCACCATAATATCGTACATCGCCTTGGATTCGCGGAAATACTCGCCGCTGCGAACTTTTTCAGCAATATCGATATAATCTTCAGGTGTGGGTTCAGTGTATTTTTTCATAGCTTATTTCGATAGTTTTGTTACATCATCATGCATGTTTAGCATAGAAAAGTTAACAGAATTCTTACAAATGGGCGGTTTTGCACTTTATGTTTGGGGTGCATACGCTATTTCTGTGATTATTTTAGTGATCATTAGCTTTATCAGCCTTCGCGGACTGCGCCAATCACAGAAGAAAATGCTCCACATTGAGCAGATAAATGCATCGAGCGAGCCATGAAACCGAAGCATCAGCGCTTGCTTTTTGTCCTATTCAGTGTTGGATTTTTGCTGATAGCGGTGCTTTTTACTTTGCGGGCATTTGACGAGAATTTGGTATATTTTTATAGCCCGACGGATGTGATCACAAAACCGCCTGCGCCCGCGCAAAAAATCCGATTAGGCGGTCTGGTGGCGGCTGACAGCATCAAAAAATCAGCTGGCGATACGATTGTTTTTTCTATTACCGATGGCGTTCATGATATTAAAGTTGGATATTCTGGTGTGTTGCCCAATTTATTCCGTGAAAAACAGGGCGTAATTGCCGAGGGAGCGTTTGACGAAGAACATATATTTAAAGCGACAATCATTCTTGCCAAACATGATGAAAAATACATGCCGAAAGAAGTGGTCGATGCACTAAAAAAATCAGGACAATGGCGCGAAGAAGGCGGAAAAAATGCTCGTTGAGCTTGCCATTCTCGCTCTTATACTGGCGCTGATGCTCAGCTTGGTGCAGGCATCTTATGCGTTTGGGTTTAAGCGCATCTCGCCCATCATCCAAACCGCTTCATTGTTAAATTTTTCGTTAATTTTATTTGCCTTCGTGACGTTGATATTGCTGCGAATCGATAATGATTTTTCGCTGCAAAATATCGCGGATAATTCCAATGTCGCCTTGCCCCTTCTCTATAAAATTGCAGGCACATGGGGCAACCATGAAGGCTCGATATTGCTCTGGGTTCTGGTGCTAAGCGGCTTTGCTGCACTACTTGCCTGTGGCCGTGATTCGCAGTCACCGCTTATCGTTAAAACGCTGGTTATTCAATCGCTGCTGGTGGCGGGTACGCTTGTATTTATTTTGGCAACATCGAATCCATTTGCGCGAATTTCCCCGCCCGCATTTGATGGTGCGATGCTGAATCCGCTGTTGCAAGATATGGCGCTCGCCATTCACCCGCCGATGCTTTATGGCGGCTATGTTGGATTTTCGTTGGTATTTTCTTTTGCAGTGGCAGGGCTTTGGCAGCGTGAAATTGGCCGTGAATGGGCAAATATCGTGCATCCGTGGATTATGCTCGCATGGTCGATGCTGACGTTCGGCATTGGGCTTGGCAGCTGGTGGGCATATCGCGAGCTAGGCTGGGGCGGCTTTTGGTTTTGGGATCCTGTGGAAAATGCTTCTTTGTTGCCATGGCTGGCGGGGACAGCGCTGTTTCATTCCAACATCGTGCTGAAAAAACGTGGACTGCTCGCGGGCTGGGTGGTTTTGCTCGCCATTATCACTTTTGGCCTTAGCTTGATGGGCACATTCTTGGTGCGTTCGGGCTTGCTTACTTCGGTGCATAGTTTTGCCAGTGACCCAAAGCGCGGTTTGTATATTTTGGGTTTTATCGCCCTATCACTCGGCGGTGCGCTGTGGCTATATGCTGTGCGGATTAAAGATTTGACGGCAACTGCGCCGCTGCGCCCCAGCTCCCGCGAAGGGATGATTGTTATCAATAATCTATTTTTGCTGACGGCCTGCGCTACGGTGCTGATTGGCACGACCTATCCTATGCTTGCGGAGATGTTGCTTGGGCGCAGTATCAGTGTGGGTGCACCGTATTATAACCGTATATTTCTGCCGCTGATGGCGTTGCCATTATTATTTGCGGGGCTGACTCCATTTATGCCGTGGAAAAAAGCAGCATTTCGCCAAAGCCTGATTAAATCATCACCTGCTTTTGCAGCAGCTTTGGTTGCTGCTGCTTTGCTTGCAGCTTATGTGAAAACGGATGTGGTGATGGCTATCTGTGGTTTTTCTTTGGCTGCATATTTACTCGTGGCTAGCGCGCAATGGCTCATGCAGTCTCAGTGGAAAAAAGCAGGCAGCTGGACGGTCTTTTTAGGGCATTTGGGAGCTGCATTTTTAGTGTTTGGTATCACGGGTGCAGGGTTATGGTCACAGCAGGTTGAAAAATTCGTTGGCATCGAAGAATCTATATCCATTGCGGCTTACAAGGTGACGTATTTTGATGAAGAGCAAGTGGATACGCCTAATTATTCCGCAAAGCGGGCGCATATTTTATTGTTTAAAGATACGCAGCAAATCGCTGAACTCACCCCCGAATATCGCAGATATAAAATCCGTGAGCAAAAAACCAGCGAATCGGCTATTTATTCCACGCCTGCCTTTGATATATATGCAGTAATTGGCGAGGCTAGTGCGGATGGTAAAAAAACGGCTCTGCGCGTGTATTACAAGCCGACTATCGCGTTTATTTGGAGCGGCTGTTTGCTGATGATGTTTGGCGGTTTGTTGGTAGTGTGGTTATCCACGCACAAAAAGCGTGAGGAGGATTTATGAGGTTTATCCCTTTCGCATTATTTTTGGTCTTCGCCGTGCTTGCTTATTGCGTGCTGATATCACCACAACGGCCGCAACATACCCCACAATTTATGACGGGAAAACCCCTGCCTGAAATCTTCTTGCCATTGCTTGCTGGTGGTGAAGCAAAATCGATTGCATCATATATCAAAGGCAAGCCGGTGATGATTAATTTCTTTGCCAGCTGGTGCGCGCCGTGTCGTCATGAATTATCCACCCTGCTTGCTTTAAAACAAAAAAATCTGCTACCGATTATTGGCGTTGCATGGAAAGATAGAGTTGCGGATACGCAAGCCATGTTTGATAAAAATGGTAGTCCATATGATGTGGTGCTGAGTGATTTAGAAGGCGTAACCACCGTGCCATTCGCGCTGACGGGTGTTCCTGAAATGTTCATTGTTGGAGCCGATGGTGTAATACTTTATCATAGCAAAATGATGCTGACGGACGATGTGATTGAGGAAGAAATACTTCCGCTGTTGGAGGGTAAAAAATGAAGTCTTTTATAGTTTTCTTATCCTTCATCATTTCATCTTTCATCGCGCTGCAAGCGCTTGCGCTGACGG
This sequence comes from Rickettsiales bacterium, assembly GCA_043736135.1. Lineage (GTDB taxonomy): Bacteria > Pseudomonadota > Alphaproteobacteria > Rickettsiales > SXRF01 > JAYTDB01. Next base: position 810 of record JAYTDB010000164.1, on the reverse strand, counting down.
TGGATACCCCCCTGCCCAAAGCCGCTGATGAAGCACGCGCAAAGCAACTATTCACCGAACTTCGCTGCATGGTATGTGCGGGTGAATCGGTTGCCGATTCGCAAGCGGAGGTGGCAAGTGATGTGCGAAAAACCGTTCGTCACATGGTGCTTGCGGGGAAATCGGATGAGGCCATAAAAACGTTTTTTGCCACCCAATATGGTGAGAAAATTTTGATGATGCCGCTGTTTAGTCGCGCTAATTTATTGCTCTGGTGTTCGCCGTTTTTGTTGTTGGTTGCGGGCATGTGGTTTGCGTGGCGCAGCCTTTTTGCAAAGGCTAAACCATGATAATGATTTATGGCCAACTTGCGCTATTCTTATTGGTGGTAGTTGCGGCAAGCTGCTATCCGCTTTATCGCACACGCGGAAAGAAATTCGCTGGTCTAACGGCTGTGTTTTTGCTGGTTTCATCGGCAGGGTTGTATGCGCTTTGGGGCACGCCGCAATTGGTTGAGCCTGTCGCTAAACATCATGCTGATGTTCAAGCATTACGTGAAATAATTGTGATAAGCGAAGCACTCATCAAAGAAAATCCAAATAACCTTGAGGCTTGGTTGAATCTCGCGCAAGCCTTTGCTGATAGCGGGCAATATGCCGCCGCCGCGAAGGCCTATAAACAATGTGTGCTGCTTTCAAAAGGCAACCCGCTGCTGATTATGGCCTATGCCGAGGCGTTGATTGCAGGCAATGATGGTGTAGTTGGCGCAGACGCAAAAAAATCCATCGATATTGCACTGATGATTGATAAAAAAATGCCGGTTGCGCGTTA
>JAYTDB010000163.1:0-2425 GCA_043736135.1 Rickettsiales bacterium | reverse complement strand
AGCAGGGCTGTATTAGGTATTTGTGCAGCAAACATAAGGAGACGGCATATTACTAATTTTCTACATCACGGGGATTTACCCGCAAACATAGTTTTCAATGGTGATATCGCGGTGGATACCGAAGCGATGGGGCTGAACAATAAGCGTGACCGTTTATGTGTTGTACAGCTGTCGGATGGTGGCGGTGATGTGCATTTGGTGAAGTTCGCTCCTATGCCGCGCTCAAGTAGCGGAGCGGTAGCGCAACCTTATTATAACGCGCCGAATCTGTGCAAATTGCTGACAGACCCAACGCGGGTGAAACTGTTTCATTTTGCGCGTTTTGACGTGGCAATCATGAAACAATATCTTGGCATTCTCGTTGCGCCAATTTATTGCACGCGCACCGCATCGCGTTTGGCGCGCACTTACACGGATAAGCACGGCTATAAAGATATTTGCAAAGAATTGCTCGGTGCCGATATTTCTAAGCAGCAACAAAGTTCTGATTGGGGACGCACGGAGTTGAATGATGACCAGATTGGTTATGCGGCGTCTGATGTGGTACATCTGCACCGTCTGCGTGATGTGTTAAATGAGATGCTCAAGCGCGAAGGCCGTTATGAACTTGCCATTGCGTGTTGTGATTTTATTCCGAACCGCGCCTTGCTTGATCTTGCTGGCTGGGAACATGACGACCTTTTTGCGCATAGCTAAAAGGGAAAAACATGGAAATTGCACTTGTCGCTAGCTTTCTATCGCTTACCGCGCTCGAAATTATTCTGGGTATTGATAACGTGGTGTTTATTGCGCTGTTGGTTGTTCACCTGCCGCCAGAACAACGCAAGAAAGCTCGTTTGATAGGGCTTTCGCTGGCACTCGTATTTCGCATTGCCATGTTATTTGGAATGACGTGGTTGATGGGGTTGACCGAGCCGCTCTTTACTCTTTTTGGTATCATGCTGTCGGGCAAGGATTTATTGATGTTGGGCGGCGGGGGCTTTCTTATTTACACTGCCACTAACTCGATCCATGAAGAGGTTTCTGGTGAGCAAGAAAAAGAAATGAAAGAGTATAAAGGCAGCTTTGTAAAAACCATTCTGCAAATCGTGCTGATTGATATTGTTTTTTCGTTTGATTCAGTGATTACAGCGATTGGCTTGACTGATCAAATTTATGTGATTATTGCCGCGATGAGTATTGCAATGATTGTTATGCTGGTTTCGGCTAGCTATATTTCTAATTTTATTACCAATTATCCTACACTAAAAATGCTCGCGTTGAATTTTGTGATGCTAATTGGTGTATTTTTAGTGGCGGATGGTTTGGGTTTCCATATTCCAAAAGGCTATGTTTATTTTGGTATGGGCTTCTCACTCGGCGTTGAACTGCTTAATATTGTGGTGCGTAAACGCCGTAATAAACGGGCGGATTCATGAGCGATATTACTCACGGTAAAGCAGTGCTTGCACTTGAGATAGAGGGATTGCAAGCGTTGCATGACACGCTTGGCGAGCCATTTGCGCTGGCGGTGGAATGTTTGGCGAATATTAAAGGGCGCGTGATTATCACCGGCATGGGAAAAAGTGGTCATGTAGCGCGGAAAATTGCCGCGACGATGGCATCGACAGGTACGCCAGCATCGTTTGTGCATCCAGGGGAAGCGAGCCACGGTGATCTTGGTATGATTACGAAAGATGATGCGGTATTGGCGCTATCGAATTCAGGAGAGACGGCAGAGCTTGCCGATATTATTTCGTATGCGAAACGATTTTCTATTCCGCTGATTGGCATTGCCCGCCGTGCGGGTTCGATGTTGGTTTCAGCTGCCAATATTGCGCTGGTGCTGCCTGATACGAAAGAAGCGTCACCCGTGAATGCGCCGACCACTTCGACGACGATGATGATGGCGCTGGGTGATGCCATCGCGGTTGCGCTCATGGAGCGACGCGGATTTACCAATGAAGATTTCTCGGTATTTCATCCGGGTGGGAAATTAGGCAAAGCCTTTATCCGTGTGGTAGATGTTATGCATAAAGAAAGTGAGCTGCCGCTGGTGAATGAAGCTGATCCGATGCACGAAGTGTTGCTCGTGATGACGGCAAAACGTTTTGGCAGCGCGGGTGTGGTAAGTACGGATGGTGCGCTGGTGGGGGTGATTACCGATGGTGATTTGCGCCGCAACATGCAGCCGCAACTGTTGTCAGCCAGTGCACGTGAAATCATGAGTAAAAATCCACTCTCCATTCGCTCGCAGCAGTTGGCAGCCGAAGCACTTGGCATTATGAACGAAAAAAACATCACCAGCCTATTTGTTGTCGATAATCACAAGCCGATAGGCATTGTGCATATTCATGATTGCTTGCGAGCTGGGGTGGCATAGGTGGAAAAGAAGCCGTTCTTTCTTTCAACGGTGGTGGGCTATACGCGATTTGTATTATTCGGG
>JAYTDB010000162.1:0-2740 GCA_043736135.1 Rickettsiales bacterium | reverse complement strand
CCGCTCTTCCATCCGCGCCAGCTGAATATTCGCATCGGGCAGCATCTCCGTTTTCTTTTCCAGAATCATCACCCGCTCATCAACATGCGCAGCCCACAGTAATGCCGCTGCGAGTTGAATCGATATCGTCACCACCACCGCCAGCGTCAGGCGCATATCCACGCGCAGAGCCTTTTCTTTGATTACATAACTCATGGTGCGGTATCTCCCGACAGCAGAAATTCCGCCGCCGCCCCGCCGCTATTGCTGATAACCTGCAATGCACATAACGCGTAACGACCAGCGGTTTTTGTATGCGATTGCCGATTGCGGAATGTCGCCCCCGAAGCCGCCGTGAACGTCACCTGCCCTGTCCCACTTTGGATGATGCGGCAATTAAAATTCGTGTAAATGGAATTAGCGAGCGTAAACGTCACCGTAGAAGAATTGGTGAATAAAATTGTTTTGCCGACATACGACGTATCGAGCGTATGCGCGGTGCCTGTCAACGTTGCGGGGATGATAAGCGCAGCAGATTGCCAGTTGGCACCCGTGAAGCTGTAAATCACGTCCTCATCATTCACCCACAGGGTCATACCCTCAAGGGGTACAATAAACCGCCAAATTGCATCAAAATAAGCGATATTATTCGCCTGACTTGCCCATGCACCGGTGGGCGATGCCCCCACGATATACACCGCACCCGCCGCAGGTGAACCTGGCGGCGTGGAAAGCGTACGCGTTACCACGCCAGTATTCAACACCGCGTCGATACGCGCCAAAGCCGTGTTCACCGTCACTTCCTTTTGCGCTTGTGATTGTTCTACCAGCGTTACCGCCAAATGATTTGTCGTAGCCATAAAAATTCCTTATAATGTTAAAAAAATGGGAGCGCGTCATGCCAACACTGAATGAAATCAAAGAGCAGATTAAAGATTACAAGCACGGTTATATTTTTTGGACGGAAAAAGAAATCCGCAAGCTGCCGAAAATTTTGGATGCGGATGAGCGCGTAATTGCCGTCACCTCCGGCTATATGGGCAAAGCCACATGGTTGTTAGTGCTCACCCAGCGCCGTTTAATCTTCATGAATTGTGGCATGTTTTTTGGCCTCCGCCTGATTCAAGTTCCGCTTGATCGCGTGCAAGCATTGGACAGCGCATTCGTCATCGTTTTCGGTTCTATCAGCGTGTGGGATGGTGCAAGCAGCTACCGCATCGGTATGATTTTAAAAAGCTCAATTCTACCGTTTGTGCAAGCCGCCGAAGCAGCCATTCAAGCCTATAAAAAACCGATACAGCATCCGTTTGCGCCCGAACGTCATGCGCCCGCAGCGCCCGATGTGGCTACGCAAATTGCCAAGCTCGCCGCACTTAAAGATAGTGGCTACTTGACGGAAGAAGAGTTCACCGCGCATAAAAAGAAGCTGTTGGATTAGCCCTTCATCCCGAGCGAAATCGAGGAATTTTTATAATAATGCTGAGATCCCTCGACTTCGCTCGGGATGACAACACTTAAACCACCGCCACACCTGCATAGCCTCTGCCAACGATTGATGACAACTGATAGATTTTGATGGAAATGCTCGCCTGCGCTGCACCAAAATCCGTCACTTGCTGTGCTGCGCTATAGCTCGCCGTTGGCGTGGAAATTCCAATAATTGTGCGCACCACCGTGCTGCCGTTCAAAATATCCACCTCGTAATTTTCTGAGGATTCCGCAAGCGATGCATCCACCGAATCGCGCCATGCGCCACCAAGTCGTGTGCGGCGAATCCAGCTTATCGTTAAATTACTGCTGCCATCCCGCGCACCCACCATCTGCACCGGCGAATAGGGTTTCAGCGACACTGCCGAAAACGTCAAATCTTGCGAAGAAACCGCACTCAAACTACCACCAAATGTCACCGCTTTGTAACTACGCGGCAATCCAATCAGCGAATTCGCGCCCGCGATTTTTCCAACCGTACTATCGAACAAAATAAACCGCTCCCCAGCCGCATGAGCGCCCCCCGCCCATTCCGTGCCCAACCTTCCGCGCAACAAGCCTGATAAAATATAGGTTTGCGCGCCAACTAATTGCGCCGTGCGGAACTGAATGATTTCATTGCCGACTACCGCCGCATTCGCGCCATTTAACACCGCCAGTTCACTCATCGATTGCAATTGCAATTCACCGAGTAAAATCACTGTGAGCGTATTGGCTTCATCAAATAACGTCGTTGTTCCAGCCGCTAAAATCGTTGAGCACGTGCCCATTGTTGCGGCTGTGGTGCTATCTTGCAGGCGCACATAATTCGCCCCTGCATCATCCGAACGATAAATGGCAGCACCACTCCAACCCAGCGAACGTCCTGCCGTTGCAAAACGCAAATTAGCCTGCGTTTGGTCGTCATCAGGTAGTGCTGGAATATCGAGTAGCTGCAACTGCGTATCGGTTGAGACGGCGTTTTCTAAATTGCCCAAAATACCCACACCTGGTGCCTGGTAAAAATCATACGACGATACATCTTCCGCGACCGCAGCAACGGCAATTCCACCCGACACCAAGCGGGTAGAGGTAATGCGCATACGGTGAGTAACACCCGATATGCTTACATCAATAATATCGGCAGGTTCTAATATAATAAATTGTGGTGGCAGAATAAAATCATACGATACCCGCGAAAGCCAACCATTATACAGCGTAATATCGGCGATATTTTTTGCCGTTTGATCCGACAACACCAGCGGCAAATCAATCGTATTAATCTCTTTTGAGA
>JAYTDB010000161.1:0-4859 GCA_043736135.1 Rickettsiales bacterium | reverse complement strand
CATAATCCACCAGTGGTGTCAGCGTTAGCGAAATAAGCATCATGTCCACCGTCGCCGCCATCATCCGGGTATTAAACGTGGGGTAGCGTTTTTCTTCCTCTGTTTTACCTTTTGGTTTTAGCCCTGCCATCCTCAGCAAATCGAAGTTCTTTGGATCAATGCTCATAAGAATATTCCTGTTAAATCCACTTGGGTGTCCGCACGCGGAAGCGGTATGATATGCGCAGCGTAGCCCAAAAATTGCTGCATCGTCAAACAGGTTTCGTGAAAATCAACATCGCTATCCTCTGATTCGCTGATAATCACAGCCTGAACGCGGATACCACGCGCGCGCAATACTTCACACGCCGATAGCGCGTGACTAATCGCACCAAGGTAGCTACCAACCACAACAATCACTGCCCAGCCAAGCGCTGCCATCCAATCCAGCGTCGTGTCTTTTTCATTCAACGGCACCATCACGCCGCCAACGCCTTCCACTAACACAATATCCGCATCGCGTTTTTTGTGGCAAAATTCTGTGAGTGCATCAAGCGGTAGCGTTTCACCTTCACGCGCAGCTGCCATATTCGGCGCAAGTGGTGCTTTGAAGCGAAACGGTGAAATAGCATCAATATTGATGCTATCCGTTGCTGCCATCAGTAGCGCCGTATCGGAGAATTTATCGTCTGGGTCATAGCCGCTGATAATCGGCTTTAATGCCGCAACTGTTTTTCCCTGCACGCGCAATTGCTGCGCTAACAGCGAAGTAACGTAGGTTTTGCCAATGTTCGTACCTGACGAGGTAATGAAATAATTTTGACTCATATCTTCCTCGCGATTAAAAATCCGACCTGCCACGTCGCTGTTATCCCTTGAGCGGACGCTGGATAGGCCATGCGAATCGCAGCTAATTTTCGCGGCGTCAGCAGCCCGCGTTTGCGGCTGTGTAATTTATTATTCGCACCTATCGCCCGCAAATAGGCAAATAGCGCATCCAAATTGTCATACGACTCGACATAAACTTGCTCTTGCGAAAAAACAATTTCAAAGCCAGCATCTGACACTTTATTTTGCATTTCTTCATGTGACAAGAATGGGCTGATGGAAGAATCGCCCGTGACGGTTTTAAAGGCAGCGCCTAACTCCGCCAGCGTTCCTTGCGAAAAATGTGTGATGCATAAATAGCCTTGCGCTGCTAGCACACGCTGCGCTTGCCCAAAAAATAAGGATGGGTTTTCTAACCATTGCAACATCACATTGGACGTCACCACATCGGTTGACGCATCCGCCAGCGGCAAGGTTTCTGCTGGCGCGCATATCGCCTTCAGCCCATGCAATCGCGCCTGTTCGCACATGCCCTCCGCCATATCGAGCGCCGTTTTATCCACACACGACCACAACACTGTCAGCTCGCCACTCCCTGCCCCCACATCGAGTAAGCGAGAGTAATTTCTTACATAAGGTGTAGACGCCTCAATCAGCGCCATTCCCACGCGTTTTTGCAAGCTGGCATGCTGCGCATATTGCGCGGCAGAGCGGCTAAAATCCGCAGCAATTTTTTGTCTATCAAACATCGGCAAACTCGGCAATTTGCGTGCGCAATTTTGTTGCATCATGAAAATGCGGGGCGTGACCACAGCCTTCCCATATCATGCGCTTCGCATGCAAAATTTGCTTTAAAAATAATCCACTTTGCGCAACATCAACTACCTTGTCTTTATCACCGTGCAACAAAATTGTTTTTGGAAAGCGCGAAAAATCCAAGCCCTCGCAAGAAAAATCCATCAAAATCCGCAACCAACGCAGCCAATCTTTTTTAAGCACCGCATCTTTATCAAAGGCACGTAATGTATCCGCAATATAAACACTGCGGGTATCTTCATAATGAATCAGCGACCATGCTTTGAGCAATGTACGTGCAGGGTTTTTTGCAAAATTTTGTTCGAATTCAGCGCTGCCTTTAAACTGAAATGGCGTTGCAATCAGCACCAGTTCTTTCGGTGCAATCGCCCCAGCAGCAATGGCACGTACGGCAAGTTGTCCGCCGAGCGACCAGCCAATCACCCGCTCTGGCTCTTGCGCGGCGAGCATACGAAATACTTCGTCCACATTCGCGGCATGTGCATAATCCAGATGGGTTGCACCTTCTGCAGCCTCCTTCAGTGCATCATGCGGCTGCCCCCAACCACTCAGCGTCACGGTGCGCATACAAATCCTTTTTCCAGCAACAAGGTCGCAACCGCTTCTATCTGCGATTTGCTATGCTGCGCCGAGAAGGCAAAGCGCAATCGCGCCGTGTTTTCAGGCACGGTAGGCGGGCGAATCGCCGCCACATAATAGCCCTCACTTGCTAACATTTCTGATGCTTTCAGCGTTTTTTCATTATCCTCAATTATCACGGGGACAATCGCGCTTTCGGCAACTTTTATACCAAGCAGCTGCGTAAAATACAGCGCATTTTTAAGCGGTGCTGCGCGCAAATTTTCATCTGATTGCAAAATATCAAGCGCAACCTTTGCCGCCGCAACCGTTGCTGGCGGTAGCGCGGTTGAAAAAACAAAACTGCGAGCGGTCGTTTGCAAATAATCAATCAGCGTTTTACTCCCGCACACATAGCCACCATACGCGCCCAGTGACTTTGACAAGGTACCCATCTGAATATCCGCACGCACGGGCTGTTCTATCACGCCAAACCCATGCGCATCGTCACTCATCAGCCATGCATCATGCGCCCCAGCTAGTTCTTTCAAAGCAGCCATCGGTGTACGATCACCATCCATACTAAACACGGTTTCGGTGAGTATCAGACAATTGTGATGCTCGGCGCGGTGCGCCTCTAGCAACATCTTACAATGTGCTACGTTATTATGTGCAAAACGTAAGACCGTCGCTCCCGATAATTTCGCGGCATCCAACATGCACGCATGCGAAAATTTATCGGCTAGGATTAAATCATTTTTGCCCATCAGTGCTGGAATCGCGCCTAAATTCGCAAGATAGCCGCTGCCAAATACGAGCCCAGCTTCGCAACCCTTGGCGCGGGCTAATGCGGCTTCTAATTCTGCGTAATGCGGATGATTGCCCGACACCAAGCGTGATGCGCCTGCGCCAACGCCATATTTTTGCGTGGCGGCAACCGCTGCTTCAATCACTTTTGGGTGCTGGCTCAAACCAAAATAATCATTGCAGGAGAATGACAAAAGCGGAGCACCAGAGCGGCTTATCGCATTATCAGCCGCCCGCGTAGAAGGCACAAGAATACGCTGCTGCTTTTTGGCTGCTAAAACGGCTATTTTTTGCTGTAAGTCATCATCTAAAACTGGCATAGTCGCTCCATTCTAAGACTTATAAGGGAATTGTCTATGGCTACGATACGGCATAATTGGGAAAAATCAGAAGTAATGGCGTTGCTTGCCCTGCCATTTAACGACCTGTTATATCGCGCGCAAACCACGCACCGCGAGCATTTTGACGCGAACAAGGTGCAAATTTCGACCCTGCTTTCCATTAAAACCGGCGGCTGCGCTGAAGATTGCGCCTATTGCCCGCAAAGCGCTGAATTTGATACTGGCGTAAAAGCCGATAAACTCATGGCGATTGAGCCAGTTTTGGAAGAAGCACGCAAAGCCAAAGCGGCTGGCGCATCACGTTTCTGCATGGGTGCTGCATGGCGTTCGCCGAAAGACCGCGATATTGAAAAAGTGGCAGAACTGATTAAAGGCGTCAAAGCCCTTGGCTTAGAAACCTGCGCGACACTCGGGATGTTAAACGCCGATCAAGCCGCCAAGCTTAAAGATTGCGGCTTGGATTATTATAACCACAATCTCGACACCTCGCCTGAATATTACGGCGAAATTATCACCACTCGCACCTACCAAGACCGCCTTGATACGTTAGAAAACGTGCGCAATGTTGGTATGAATGTGTGCTGCGGCGGCATTGTCGGCATGGGTGAAAAAACCGAAGATCGCGCAAGCCTGCTTATTCAATTAGCCAATATGCCGAAGCACCCAGAGAGCGTGCCTATCAACATGTTGGTGCAGGTGGAAGGCACAAAATTATTTGGTCGCGAAGGCGTCGATGCGTTTGATTTTATTCGCACGATTGCGGTGGCGCGACTCATGATGCCTGAATCATTTGTGCGCCTTTCGGCTGGCCGCGAAGAGATGAATGAACAAACGCAAGCGCTGTGTTTTATGGCGGGTGCGAATTCGATTTTCTACGGCGAAAAACTACTCACGACAGATAATCCTGACGCAGAAGATGATAAAAAACTCTTCGCCAAGCTAGGGCTTGAGCCTTTGCGATTAGCTGAACATAGCGTGGCTGCGGCGGCGTGAGTGCCTCTAACTTAAAAAACGTTTGGTTGCCTTATTCGCAGATGAAGCTGGCGGCAATGCCACCTGAAGTTATTTCGACACAGGGCTGCACCATAACATTAGAGGATGGCCGCGAACTCATTGACGGCATTGCCAGTTGGTGGAGTATGGCGCACGGTTATAACCACCCGCATCGAAGCGCTTGGTGGCATAGTCGCCGGCCGCGCCGGTCGAGATGATGAATTGCCAGTCGGACGACTGAATCAGCAGCAACTCGCGGGCAGCCTGCTCGAGAATCGGCGTCATCTCCGGGCGCTTGATCGCCGCCGGCACAGCATTCCAGAATCGCTCCTCCAGCGGCCAGAGTCGCTCCCACGTCCACTCGGGTTCGGGATTCAGCCACTTGGAGAAATCGCCGTTGGCGCCCCACGAACCGGAGCCGAGGCGAAGCGCCGTTGAGGGCGGCGCCTCGAGCAGCAGGCGGCCTGCCGTCGTCGGACGAACGCCACCGTGACGCTCGATTTCCTGGTAAAGATCGTGGAGAAAGTCGACGCCCTC
>JAYTDB010000160.1:0-3124 GCA_043736135.1 Rickettsiales bacterium | reverse complement strand
CGATGTATGTTCACGAATAACCGAATGAATAGCGGTTTCTAGCTGATTGATAAAATCAGCAGGATAAAAATCACATCCTGGATATTGTGGTGTTGCCATTCTCAGGTCGTCACCCGTCAGCGGCAACATGCCGCTTGATGATGATAGACTGCCGCCATTTTCGTTATACAACATGGAATCCTATCCCCCCGGATATGTAAGCTACCATTACATCATGCCAGAAGAAGGTAAATTTTGTTTAAAATTTTAAATAATTATTGGTTATCAAATGCAACTTTTTACGATTTAATGAGTCTATAGTCGTTTGATTTAAGGTTTTCCCATCGTCAGGCTTCAGCTCATGTATTAGTCATACACATCGCCTTGCCTTCCTTGGAAAATTCATTTCTCAAACGACTATAGCATAAGAAGGTAAAGGCTCTGTTGACATGTTTATGCCAGCAGCAGCGCTATAAAAATAATCCCTGCAATCCAAGACTGAGACACAAATGCGCGGCGGCAGGAGGTGGTGCTATCTAAATCAAGTTGCAAAATATTTTTTATCATCAACCCGTAGGATGCCAACAATAATGCAGATGCAAGCCATGGTTGGTAGTGCTGCTGCCAAATTGCACCAAAAAGACACAAAATGAATAGGCTGTAACAAATAGTCACAAAAATTTTGCTGTATTTCCCCAGCCGTAATGCCGTGGATTTGACCCCGATACGCATATCATCGGCTTTATCTTGGTGGGCATAGATGGTGTCGTAACCCAGTGTCCAAAACATACAGCCGATATATAGAAGCACACTGGGCAGGTCGATAGAGCCTGTCACCGCGACTGATGCAACCAATACGCCCCAATTAAAGGTGATGCCCAAGAAAAGCTGCGGCCACCATGTGATACGTTTCATCAGTGGGTATAGCACCACCAGCGGCAGCGCAGCAGCCGACCAAATAATAACTGAGAGGCCAAGCGATAGTGCAATCATGAAAGCGAGGAGGGTTAGAAACGCCAATAAACATAAGGCTTGGCGGACGGTGAGTGCGCCACTGGCGAGTGGCCTGTTCTTTGTGCGTTCCACTTGTTTGTCAAATTCCCGATCGCAAATGTCATTGATAATGCAACCCGCGCCGCGCATAACCACCGCGCCCAGCGCAAATAGCCCCAATAACAAGGGGGACGGTATGCCTTGGCTATTCAGCGCCAGGGAAAAATAGCACGGCCAGAGCAGCAGCCAAATGCCAATTGGCTGGTGTAATCGCATCAATTGAAAATAGGGGTTGGTGATGTGCATAGGTTAGAATATAAAATATATCACCTATGACACAAGCTAAACCACACACACGTTTATATGTTGCTGAACCGTTGCTGATTGGCGCGCTGATTGCGCTGGATGATGCGCGTTCGCATTACTTGCTGAATGTGATGCGTAAGCGTGAGGGTGACCAACTTGCCGTGTTCAATGCGGATTCGGGCGAATGGCTCGCCGAAATTGAATCAGCATCAAAACGTGGTGCGCGATTATTGGTGCGTGAAAAAATTGCCGATGCGCGGGAAGCGACGGATGTATGGCTGGCATTTGCGATGATTAAAAATAAATCCGAGCTGGTGGTGGAAAAAGCAACCGAGCTTGGCGTATCGGTTATTTTACCCGTCGTCACGCAGCATAGCGTGGTTAAGCACGCGAATTTAGAAAAGCTGGAGGGTTATGCGATAGAGGCAGCGGAGCAATGCGAGCGCCATGATGTGCCGCGCATTATTCCGCAAAAAAATCTGGCGAGTTTGTTGGGCGATTGGCCGAAAGACAGAATATTATTGTACGGGGATGAGACGGGTGGCGGCGAGCCATTATCTGTCATCCTGAGCGAAGCGAAGGATCTTAAAGATCCCTCACATGTGTTCGGGATGACAAAATTAGGTGTGCTTATTGGCCCTGAAGGCGGTTTTTCAGCTGATGAGATTCGTATGTTGCGGCTGGCACCGTTTGCCAAGGCGTTTGGCATGGGGCCACGCATTTTGCGGGCGGATACGGCGGCTGTGGCTGCACTTGCATGTATACAATCGGTGCGTGGTGACTGGCAGCAGCGTCCGCATTTTAAAGGGACTGAGCTATGACCATTCTAAACATTTTACGCGAGTTATATGACAATCGCGGTGATGAAATTGAGCAGTGGTTTGCCGCCAAACGTAAGCAAGCGGAGCCATTCTTTTATACGTCAGTGGATTTGCGGCATTCGGGATTGCGTCTTGTGCCGGTTGATACGAATTTATATCCCGCAGGCTTTAACAACATGTCGCAGGCGGCGCGTGCGCGTGCTTCGCGTTATGTCGCCCGATTTTTGGCAGAGCAGCATCCGAATGCGAAAAATATTCTGATTGTGCCTGAAAATCATACCCGCAATTTAGGCTATTTAGAAAATCTGGCGGTGCTGTCGGATATCCTTTCGGCGAGTGGTTGCGATGTACGAATCGGTAGTTTGGCGTCGGAAGATAGGTTGGAGTTGCAATCGCTCAGTGGGCGCACCATCGTTGAAGTTCCACTCATTCGCGAGGGGGATTTACTCAAGCTGGTGGATGGCTTTACGCCGGACGTGGTGATTCTCAATAATGATATGACGGCGGGCGCACATCCTTTGTTGGAAGGCATTTTGCAGCCTGTATTGCCGCCGATGGAGATGGGTTGGTATCGCCGCCGCAAGAGCGTGCATTTTGAATGTTACGAAACGCTGGTGCAGGATTTTTGCAAACAATTTTCGCTCGACCCGTGGCTATTATCGGCGGGATATTATCGCTGCGGCATGGTCGATTTTAAAGAGCGCACGAACCTGATTCGCGTGGCAAAATCGGTGGATATGGTGATTACCAAAACCCGCGCAAAATATGCGGAATATGGCATCACGGATGAGCCGTACGTTTATGTGAAAGCCGATTCAGGTACGTACGGCATGGGCATCATGACGGTGCGTTCGGGCGAAGAAATGTTCGAGCTGAATAAAAAAGAGCGCAATAAAATGCAGGTGATTAAAGAAGGTACAGTGAACTCCGAAGTCATCATCCAAGAGGGTATTCCGACCATTGATAGGGTGGATGGAAGCCCCGCCGAGCCGATGGTGTATATGATTGACGGGCTGCCTGCTGGC
>JAYTDB010000159.1:0-4320 GCA_043736135.1 Rickettsiales bacterium | reverse complement strand
GACAAATGCGATGGGTTGCGCCTTACTTGTTTTGCCCAAACCTTGCCATTTCATGATGACAAATTTGGATTCATTGGCTGAGCCTTGACCGACGCCAAGTAATGCGCCGAAGCCGAGCTTGTACATTTCGGGTTCGCCCATTACTTCTACTTCAAGGCCGAGAGCCGTGAGTTTTTCACATTCTTCTGCCAGTGTTTCAGGATAGATAATATTGGCAGGTTCAGACACCACATTGCGGGTGAGGAAAATGCCATCAGCCAATGGCTTCAAAGCGTTGAATGATTTTTCAGCTGCTTTGGCGGTGGCGCTTGCGAAGGTGAGCTCGACCAAGCTTGGTTTTTCATCAGCGGTTTTTTTCGTGAAGTATTTATCAAAGCGGTAGCTGCGGAGCAGTGCGCCATGCGCGATACGACCTGCATCGGTTTTTGCATCATCAATGGCAACAGCAGCAACTTTCACGCCGTAATGGTTCGCGAATGACACGATAGAGCCGCCAATGCCTTCCAATGTTTTTGGGGTGATATTCTTTGCTGCACCCGCACCGATAATCAATACGCGTTCAATTTTTGACGATTTAGACAGGAATACAGAGACGTTTTGCCCGCGTTTGCCCGCAAATTTGCCTGATGACATCGCTTTGGTCAGCAAACCGTTCGCGGCCTTATCAATGGCTGCGCCCGTTGCGCTTAATTTCTTATCTTCGCCGACAAGCAGGGCGAGAGCGTAGTTGCTTTTGTTTTTTGCAGAGGTTAAATCGCTAAATTGAATTTTCATTCGAGTCTTTCCTTCTTCGTTAATGTCTTCTATAGATGGCGGTCTATGCTTTATAACAAATACATCGCACGACAGCTTATCCATTCAACGCTGTTAATCGCCCTAAGCCTTACCAGTATCGTATGGCTGATGCAAGCATTGCGCTTTGTTGATTTTATTGTGAATCAAGGCGTATCAATTCTGGTATTCATGAAACTGACCTTGCTGCTGGTTCCTGCATTATTACTTATCGTGTTGCCGCCCGCGTTTTTCTGTGCGGTGATTTTTACCTATAGCAAGCTGCGTCATGATAGCGAGTTGGTGGTGATGCAAGCGATGGGGCTTTCAAGCTGGCGATTGACGCTGCCCGCGTTAAAAGTCGCACTGATATTTATGCTCGTCGCTTACAGTATTTCGTTTTATTTGCAGCCCGTGAGCTATCGGGCATTTAAAGATTTGCAGGTGTTTTTACGTAGCAATTATGTGTCCATCTTATTGCAAGAAGGTGTGTTTAGTTCGCCTGTTGAGGGGTTGACCGTTTTTATTCGTGAACGTCACGACGATGGATTGCTCAAAGGAATTATTGTGCATGACAGTCGCAAGTCGGGTACGGCGGTGACGATGATGGCAGACGAAGGAACCTTGGTGCAAACACCGCAAGGCCCACGTTTTTTGCTGAAAGATGGCAATCGTCAAGAAGAACAGGACGGCAAATTATCGTATCTAACCTATGATAGCTATGCGCTTGATATTAGCCTTTATACCGATGCGACGGGAGAAGAGCGGACGCGTGACCCGCAGGAAATGTTTGTGCATGATTTGCTGGCGACCGATGATGGTGCAACGGAGCGTGATATTAGCAAGCGTCGCGCCGAGTTTCATCAGCGTATTTTATGGCCCGCCTATATTCCTACTTTGGCGTTGGTAGCGATAGCTATTTTCCTATCAGGTTCATTCAATCGTCGCGGCGGTGTGAAGCGTATTACACTGATTGCGGTGGTCGGCACATTGGTGCTGTTTAGCTCGGTGGGCATTCGCGGCGTTGTCACAAAATACCCCGATTGGAGTATTATACTGTACGTTTGGTGGCTGATTCCAACGCTTTTGGCATGGTATTCCTTGAAGAAAGATGATGGCTCAGCAAAGGTGGGTGCTGTATGAAAATGCCGCTGACGCTTTCGCGCTATATCGCACGTCATTTCTTGATGGCTATTCTGATTGCTACGTTTGGCTTGGTGGCGATTACCTTGCTGATTGATTTGGTGGAGCTACTTCGTCGTGCATCTTCGCGTGAAAACGTATCGTTCGGCATTGTCTTGCAATTAGTGTTGCTAAAAATACCCTACATGATGGAGCGAATGATTCCGTATGCCGTGTTGATTGGCAGCATGATGGCGCTCACACGGTTGACGCGCACGCATGAGCTGATTGTTGCGCGGGCGGCGGGTATTTCAGTGTGGCAGTTTTTGCTGCCAGCGATTGTGGTGGTGCTGCTGTTAGGCGCGCTGATGACGACAGTTTTTAATCCGCTTTCTGCCGCTATGTTGCTTCGGTATGAACAGATTGAAGCCCGCTATTTATCCAGCAAAGCAAGCTTGCTTGTCGTATCTTCTTCTGGGTTATGGATGCGCCAGATTGAAGAAAAAAATCCAAACGGCATCAGCGAGCATATCATTAATGCGTCACGCCTTTCGCAAGGGGATATGGCCTTTTCGGATGTGATTATTTTTAGCTTTAATCAGCAGAAAAAATTCGTTGAACGGTTGGATGCCAAGCGCGCTTTGCTCGTGCCAAATGAGTTGCATCTGTTTAATGTGGTGCGTTCAATTCCGGGCAAACCGCCGAAGCTGATGGAAGAATTCATCATGCCGACGACGCTGACGATGGAATATATTCAAGATAGTTTTGCCTCGCCGGAAACGATGTCGTTCTGGCGTTTGCCTAGTTTTATTGATGTGCTTGAAAAGGCGGGTTTTTCGGCCATTCGCCACCGCCTTTATTTTCATAGCCTGATGGCGAATCCATTCCTTATGGCGGGGATGGTATGGGTGGCAGCAGTATTTTCATTGCGCCTGCCGCGCCGCGGAAAAATCGGTGTTTTGATCGTTGCGGGATTGATTACGGGATTTGTTCTTTATTTCTTTACCAACCTGATTCATTCGATTGGGGCCGCGGGGACGTTGCCAATTGAGCTTGCCGCGTGGGCGCCTGCCGCTGTGATGCTGATGATAGGCGCCGTTCTTCTCCTCCATATTGAAGATGGCTGAAAAATCATCTTGCTGACCAAACGCTTAGTTTCCTGCGCTTCCGCTGCTCACGTACGAGTTGTACGCTGCGCTGCAGTTCTCGAAAACGTTGCTTTTTGGTTTCAGCCTGATGCTTTTCTCCCCGTAAACGTGCTTGCAAGTGGCGGAAATTCTGATAGATTTTCAACTTAATTCCTTACTAGTTGAGAAGAATCATGCGCACGGCAATCATCGAACGAAAAACCAAAGAAACCTCCATTTCGGTTGAAATCAATTTAGATGGGACGGGGAAATATGATATTTCAACGGGCATTGGTTTTCTCGACCATATGCTTGAGCAGCTTTCGCGCCATAGCTTGATGGATCTGAAAGTAAAAGCCGTCGGTGATTTGCATATTGATATGCACCACACGACTGAAGATACCGGCATTGCGATTGGCGAAGCCTTCACCAAGGCACTTGGCGACCGCAAGGGCATTACGCGCTATGCGCATGCTTATTCGCCGATGGATGAGACGTTGACGCGTGTGGCAATTGATATTTCTGGGCGTCCGTACTTCATTTGGAATGTTGAATTCTCCAAGCCAAAATTAGGTGATATGGATACGGAGTTGTTCCGTGAATGGTTTCAGGCATTTGCGTTTAATTCTGGCGTGACGTTGCATATGGAAAATCTTTATGGGGTGAATAACCACCATATCGTTGAGTCATGCTATAAAGGGCTTGCGCGTAGTTTGCGAGCGGCGATTGCCATTGATCCCCGCAAGAGTGACGAAGTGCCATCCACCAAAGGCACGTTGGGTGGGCAATAGCCATGTTTAATCGGCTGAAACTCTACACGGTTCACGTAAAAGCAAGCGGCAGTAATACGCTGGAAAGCCCTGTATTCGTGCGCGAAGGCTTTAGCATGTACGCTTTTATTTTTACCATTCTGTGGGCGCTGTATAATCGCTGCTATTATTTTTCAGCGCTTGTTTTAGCAGTCAATATTGCCATCGTGCTTGCGGTGGAGTTGCATGTGATGAGCGATGCGGCTGCGACGATTACACAAATCGCCGTGCAGTTTCTCATCGGCGCACATGCGAATGATGTGCTGCGCGATCGGCTGCGTAGGAATGGCTACATCGTGCAGGATATTGCAGCGGCGGATTCGCTCTTGCGCGCACAACAACGTTATTTTGATCGTATTACATTGCAGGCGGCATGAGTATTTTTCTTGTCATTCCGAGCGAAGCCGAGGAATCTTTGCAAATTCTTTTTGCAGATGTCGGCGGTAGGAGTTTATGAGTATAGTCATCATTGATTATGGTTCAGGAAATTT
>JAYTDB010000158.1:0-2106 GCA_043736135.1 Rickettsiales bacterium | reverse complement strand
CAAACGCATCGCCCAGCCAGAAGCCGTATTCTGCCGATACGCTGTTTGCGATATCAGAGAATGTCGCTGTGCCTTTGTCAGCCGCGACAACTAAATATGGATCATCACCGTCATGACGCACTACCAGTTTCGGTGGTGTTACCATTCCAGCTACAATGTTGTCGGTGATGTCGAGTAACCCTTGCAGATAAAGCGTATAGCAGGCAATGCCTTCTTGCATCATCGCATCGCGACCGCCTGATATGGGCGGCAATTTCACGACAAACCCGCCTTTTGAACCGACAGGAACGATAACTGAATTTTTGACCATCTGCGCTTTCATTAAGCCCAATACTTCGGTACGGAAATCGTCGATACGATCCGACCAACGTAGCCCGCCACGAGCAACAGGACCGCCGCGTAAATGGATGCCCTCAACGCGTGGGCTATAGACAAATATCTCGGCAAATGGGCGCGGCAATGGCAATTCGGGTACGGTTGCGGAATCCATTTTGAATGATAAGATAGGACGGTCTGGCTGGTAATAGTTTGTGC
Organism: Rickettsiales bacterium; assembly: GCA_043736135.1. GTDB lineage: Bacteria > Pseudomonadota > Alphaproteobacteria > Rickettsiales > SXRF01 > JAYTDB01. The sequence goes on along the minus strand of JAYTDB010000158.1, from coordinate 1,572 downwards.
GTAGGGTCGCAAAAACGAGTTCCATATAGCGGCGTAAGACTCGGTCTTCGGTGGCGTTGGTCACGGCTTCCAGTGATTTTTCGATATTGGTTTTAATTGCGTGTAATTTAACATCGCGCTGCTCTAAATCGGCAGAGAAGCGGGTGGTAAATAATTCCACCAGCAATATGACTACCGCAGGATTTGCAAGCAGTGCTTGCTGTATCGTTGAGACAGACGCGTTAAAGCCGATTTGCTTTAAGTATTTTGCATAGGCGCGCAGCACGATGACTTCACGTGCATCAATCCCCGCTTTGAGCACCAATCCATTAAATTTATCGTTCTCAATATCGCCGTTCCACGTGGCTAATAATAACGCTTCGAGCGGTTGTTTTGAGCGCGCAATATCATTCGCACCTGCGGGTAATTCCAGTTTGAAATCACGAATCCGCACGGTGGCTTCGGTGCCGAGTGGTGTCAGCTCAAACGGATATTCTTCAATTACACGGAAGCCTGCATTTTCAAGCAGCGGCAACATGTCTGATAGGGCGATTTCTTGGTTGGGATTATAAATTTTTAAATGGGTAATGCCTGTCTGTTGCTTGTCCTGATATAAATCAAGTGCGAGTGTATTTTGTACCAATGCCATTTCGCATTTTTCAATATCATAGACAGCGGCTTCAGCGCTGTGGCTATTGATGTAGGATTGTGGGAATGCGCTCGCATAACGGCGGTGTAATTTCAGTGCTTTTTGCTCGTCTTGCGCGGCAACCAGCGCATCAAGCAATTGGTCGCTCCACATATAGGCAAGCTTGACGATATCTTTTTCCACTTTGGCTAAATCCACCTGCGGCACATCACCAGGAGTGGTTTTTAGAATGATATGCAAACGCGCAAGCGGGGTATCTAGAATTTGTGTGGTAAATGAAGTAGTGGTTGCATTATAGCTGCGCTCCATCACGTCTTGGATTTGCTTCCGCAAGTCAGTGGAGAAGCGTTCGCGCGGAATGAATACCATCGCGCTGATAAAGCGTTCGCTTGCATCTTTGCGGACGAATACGCGCACACCTGGGCGCACTTCTAGCGCCAATATGCCCATGGCAGTTTCCAGCAAATCATCGCCGTTGATTTGCAGCATCTCATCGCGCGGTAAGAACTCTAAAATGGTGGCGAGCGATTTGCCATCGTGGCTTCTTTCACCAAAGCCTGATAATTTTTGTACTTCAGCGATTTTTGCACGCACTAACGGAATGGTGGATACGCTTTGGTAATAGGCATTAGACGTGAACAGCCCCACAAAGCAGGCTTCACCGATAACCGCATCTTTTTCATTCACACGCTTAACGATAATGGTGTCCATCGGCACATAGCGGTGAACGGGTGAGCGGCGGTTGGATTTGGTGATGGTGATAAGCGGTGCATCTGCACCGTTTTGTTTATAATTATCATGTTCTATTTTTTGTAAAATACCGAGCGTGTGTTCGGCAATGTTGCTCGCGGTGCTATATTCGCTATAGCCCAAAAATACAAAATTTTTATTCGCCAGCCATGTCATGAAGTCATGCGCTTCTTTAACGTCAGCATGGGTGGATT
>JAYTDB010000157.1:0-7727 GCA_043736135.1 Rickettsiales bacterium | reverse complement strand
CTAAAATCAGCATTCATTTCGTTGGTTGAGATTCGTGAATTTATTGCGGTTGATAATCCGCAGGCGGCGGATAGGGTTACGCGCAGGGTGCAGAATATTGTTGCACGATTAGAGCAGTTTCCTTTGTCGGGCAGAGTGGGTATGATTGCGAACATACGAGAATTAGTGATTACGGGCTTGCCTTACATTATTCAATATCGAATAGTAAAATCAGAGATACAAATATTGCGTGTGTATCATGCAAAACGCGACATAGGATAATATGATAAAACTCGCTCCTTTTTCGCATAAAACGGTTGGTGTATTTGGGCTTGGAAAAGCAGGATCAGCAAGCGTTACCGCATTGCTTGATGGTGGTGCTACGGTCTATGCGTGGGATGACAAACCCGTTGCATTCGACAACACGGCTCGCATTATTCCGTATCAAGATTGGCCGTGGAAAACATTGTCGGCATTGGTAATTGCACCGGGTGTGCCACTTACGCATCCTGCACCGCATGCGGTGGTTTTACTCGCGCAGCAGCATAACGTGCCTGTGCTTGGGGATATTGAATTGCTCTATCGTGCACAACCAGAAGCAACCTATTTAGGCATCACCGGTACGAATGGAAAATCCACAACAACAACGTTGATTGGGCATATTTTTCACGGAGCAGGTAAGCGCGCGGAAGTGGGCGGAAATCTTGGCACAGCGGCGTTATTGCTTGCGCCACTTTCGGCGGGTGAAACCTATATTTTAGAAACCTCATCCTACCAGCTCGATTTGTTGCAAACGGCACGATTTAACATTGCAATCTTGCTGAATGTCACGCCGGATCATCTGGATCGGCATGGCGATATGGACGGTTACATTGCGGCTAAAAAACATATTTTTGATAGGCAATCAAAAACCGATGTTGCGATTATTGCCATTGATGATGATTACACGAAGGCGTTGTATGATGCTGGCTTAGGGGATGGCAAGATGATTGCGGTCTCTACTCAGCAAGAGCTTGTTGATGGCGTTTTTGTGAAGGATGGTATTTTGTACGACCATCTATCAATCGCTCCGCATGCGCTATTTCCGATGCCGTTGCAACCGATTGCTTCGCTTACAGGCCGCCATAATTGGCAGAATGCAGCGGTTGCATACGCAGCTGCGCGCGCGGCAGGCATTGAGCCCGAAGTGATTTATGCGGCGCTAAAAAGTTTTGCGGGCTTGCGCCATCGTTTGCAGTTGGTGGATACTATTCACGGCGTGCGGTTTATCAATGACAGCAAGGCAACCAATGCCGACGCCGTGTCGCACGCATTGGCACCGTATCGGAATATTTATTGGATTGCGGGTGGTAAAGCAAAATCGGGCGGCATTGAGTCGCTTACGCATTTGTTTTCACATGTAAAACGCGCTTATTTGATTGGTGAAGCGGAAGAAATATTTGCACAAACACTCGACGGAAAGTTGGAATATCAACGCTGTGGCACCTTGCAAAAAGCGTTAAATCAAGCTGCTGCCGATGCATTTTCTGAAGGGCTACACGATGCGGTGGTGTTGCTTTCACCTGCTTGCGCCTCGTTCGATCAATTTGGCAGTTTTGAGCAACGCGGCGATGTGTTTTGTGAGTTAGTGGAGGGGATTGCTGATGCGTCTTGATCGTACCAACACATCATTGATTGGCCGCTGGTGGTGGACGGTGGATCGTCTAAATCTATCGGCGTTGATTATTTTGATGATTCTCGGTTCCATTTTGGTTGCGGCAGGAAGCCCGCCTGTTGCTAAGCGTTTGGACTTGCCAGGATTTCATTTTGTGCATCGGCATCACATGTTTTTGGGTTTAAGTTTTGTGGTGATGTTGGTGGTGTCGTTGTTTTCTCCGGTGATGATTCGGCGTATGGCGATGATTGGTTTTGTCGCGAGTATAGTCTTGCTGATGTTGGTGCCATTTATGGGCATGGAAACGAAGGGTGCTCATCGTTGGATTAACTTGATGGGGCTGTCGTTGCAGCCATCAGAATTCATGAAGCCATTCTTTGCTGTGGTGATGGCGTGGGTGTGTGCAGAGAACCATAAGCGCATTGATTTTCCGGGTTATAAAATAGCCATTGGCCTATATATGATTGTCGTCACTTTGCTGATTATCCAGCCTGATTTTGGTATGACGCTGACGGTCACTGCCATGTGGGGGATTCAATTATTTCTGGGTGGGCTGCCGATGTTCTGGGTATTGCTTCTGATAGGCTGCGGCATTGCAGGGATATTTGGTGCGTATAACATGTTCCCGCATGTGGCAAAGCGTATCAATAACTTTCTTGATCCTGCAGAGGGCGATAATTACCAAATTAGCCGTTCGTTGGAGGCCTTCCGCAATGGTGGATTATTTGGAAAAGGCCCAGGTGAAGGTACGGTGAAACAAACGCTGCCTGATTCGCATACCGATTTTATTTTTGCGGTGGCGGGGGAAGAATTTGGCGTGATTTTATGTCTGATGATTTTGGCGTTATTTGGCTTTGTCGTACTACGTGGATTAAGTCGTGTGCGTGCAGAGAATGATTTATTTATTATGCTGACGGTGGCCGGATTACTTACCCAATTTGGCATTCAGGCATTTGTGAATATGGGCGTTGCAGTGAATTTATTGCCTGCGAAGGGGATGACCTTGCCATTTTTGAGTTATGGCGGCTCATCAGTCATCGCAATTGGCATGGGAATGGGTGTCATGCTGGCACTCACTAGGAGGCGGTATGGCAAGCACAGGGATTGATCTCATTTATTGGACAAACATTCTGGGCTGCGGTTCTTTGATAGCCTATGCAATGTTTATTCTGGCGCAGGTGCGTGGACTTATAATGCCCAGCCCATTTTTATCGTATGTGGTGCGATTTGCCTGCATGATTGCCTTTGTTTCGCCCATCGCCGTGCGGCTTTATCTTTCTAGCCAAACTATCTTATTTTTGGCGTTGGCATTGATTGTGATTGGGTTGATGGTGAAAATGCGTAGTTTATTGGGGATTTAAATGGACATTCTCGGCAATATCGCAGGGCTTACAGGGGTTGTATGTTTCTTGGTGGCGTTCTTTTTGCTGCAAAATAGCCGCTGGGACCCGCATCAGCCGCCATATTTGCTGTGTAATTTGGCGGGTGCATTGCTTGTTCTGGCGTCGCTCTTGGCAGCGTGGAACTTTCCTGCCTTTTTACTTGAACTGCTATGGGCATTTATTAGTATGTGGGGGTTGATTAAATTTTACCGCAGCCGATAGCCCCCATGAATTCAGATTCTCGCCTTATTATTCTTGCTGCCGGTGGTACGGGTGGCCATATTTTTCCTGCCGAATCGCTGGCAGAAGAATTGCGTGCGCGCGGGCAGCGGGTGATACTGATTACTGATAAGCGATTTAATCATTTTAAAAGCGGATTATTGTCAACGATTGAACGGCGCACCATTCGTGCGGGTGGCTCAGGCGCGGGTCTTACGCATAAAATTTCTAGCGTTATCAATATACTTTTAGGGACACTCCGCGCGCGCCGCATATTAAAAAAATTCAAGCCGTATGCGGTTATTGGGTTTGGGGGGTATCCTTCTTTTCCAACAGTGTATGCTGCCTCGCATTTGCGTATTCCAACCTATATTCATGAGCAAAATTCGGTGCTCGGGCGGGCGAATCGTATGTTGGCTAAACGTGCAAACCAAATTGCGACAAGCTTCCCTGATACGCAGTTGATTGAGCCAGAAGATAAAGCAAAAATTATTATGACAGGAAACCCTGTGCGCGCCAGTATTCGAGCGTTGCGCGACATTCCATATCCCACGCTTCAGCAAGATGGCATGTTGCATATTTTGATTACGGGTGGCTCTCAAGGTGCGTCCGTATTCAGCGAAGTGATACCGAATGCGATTGAATTATTGCCTGTGCATTTGCGTGCGCGGTTGCGGATTGATCAGCAATGTCGTGAAGCGGAATTACCAGCAGCGCGGGCGCGTTATAAAGCGCTTGGTGTGCATGTTGATTTGGCGAGTTTCTTTGTTGATATTCCGGCACGGTTAGCGAGCGCGCATTTGGTGATTGCCCGTTCAGGTGCATCGACCTTGTCAGAACTTGCGGTGGCTGGGCGGCCAGCGATCTTAGTGCCGCTACCGAATGCGATGGATAATCACCAATATTTTAATGCGAATGCGTTTGAAGAAATTGGCGGCGGTTGGGTGATGTCGCAAAATGGATTTACCGCGCAGGCATTATCAGCGCGGCTGGAGGCGTTTTTAACTGTACCTGAAACGCTGACCAAAGCGGCGGAAAATTGTAGAAAATTAGGTGTGGTAGATGCCGCACGGAAACTTGCTGATGTAGTATTAGGGGATAAAATATGAGCCAGAGTTTAAACGCACTTCCGATTGGTGGTTCACTGCCTTTGTCGGTGGGAATTTTGCATTTTGTCGGCATTGGCGGCATTGGCATGAGTGGCATTGCCGAGGTGTTGCATAATTTGGGATACAAAGTGCAGGGCTCGGATTCGTCCGATAGCTATAACACAAAACGCCTTGAGCAGTTAGGTGTGAAAATTTTTATTGGCCACGCGGCGGAGCATGTGAAAACGGCTTCTGTGGTGGTGATTTCTTCGGCGATTAAAGCAGGGAATCCAGAGCTGGATGCGGCGCGTGAAGCGCGGATTCCCGTGGTAAAACGCGCGGAGATGCTCGCTGAATTGATGCGCTTTAAAATTGCGATTGCCGTTGCAGGCACGCACGGAAAAACGACAACTACGGCACTTACGGCGGCGATGCTTGAGTCTGGCGGTTTTGCACCGACGGTGATTAATGGTGGCATCATTAATGCGCGTGGCACGAATGCGTATTTGGGCAAAGGCGAGTGGATGGTGGTGGAAGCCGATGAGTCGGATGGCACGTTTACACGGCTGCCTGCATCGGTAGGAATTATTACCAATATCGACCCTGAGCATTTGGATTATTATGGTTCGTTTGATGCGGCGAAAGCGGCATTTGCAACCTTCCTGACCAATCTGCCTTTTTATGGTTTTGCGGTGCTGTGTACCGACCATCCTGAAGTGCAGGCGTTATCAGCCAAAGTGCAAGATCGCCGCATTATCACCTACGGTACGAATCCACAAGCCGACGTGCGCGCGGTGAATATTACATCCAGTGCAGAAGGCGAGCGATTTGATGTAGAAATTGCGGCGCGGGGAACGCAAGCGGCTTTGTCAATTCCATCTGTTTTGCTATCCATGCACGGGCAACATAACGTGCGTAACGCGCTGGCAACAATTGCAATTGCGCATGAGCTGCGCATGTCACCAGAACATATCAAAAAAGCATTGAATGATTTTGAGGGTGTGAAACGTCGTTTCACCAAAACCGGTGTGACAAACGGTATCACGGTGATTGATGATTACGGTCATCACCCAGTAGAAATTGCGGCGACGCTGAAAGCAGCGCGGGATGCGCAATCGCATACTGGCGGCAAGGTGATTGCTGTCGTGCAGCCGCATCGCTACACGCGGGTGCGCGATTTGTTTGGTGAATTCTGTAGCTGCTTTAATGACGCGGATACGGTAATTGTTGCCGACATTTATTCAGCGGGCGAGGAGCCTATTGACGGTATTTCTGCCGATAGTTTAACGCAAGGTTTGCGTAGTGCGGGGCATAAACATGTGCTGAAATTAGCCGAGCAATCACAGCTTGCGGATGTGGTAAAATCAGTGGCGGGTGGTGGCGATATGGTGGTGTGTTTGGGTGCGGGTAGCATCACCAAATGGGCATATAGTCTGCCTGCAGAATTGCAAACTGTGTCGGCTGTTAAGGCGGCTGGTTGATGGCTCTGTTAGGGGCAAAATATACATCCGATAACGCGTGGCAAAAACAATTTGCCTCTCGTTTGCGTAAGGATGCTGACCTTTCAAAAACCAATTGGTTTCGCGTGGGTGGTGTTGCTGATTATGTATTTAAGCCAGAAAACAGCGAAGATCTTGCCGCATTTTTTAAAGCCGTGCCGCAGGATGTTCCCATCACCGTGCTCGGTGTTGGCTCGAATATCATTGTCCGCGACGGCGGCATCGAAGGTGTGGTCATCAAGCTTGGACGCTGGTTTGTCGATATGCAGGTGGTGGATGATGGCTTGAATCAAGCTTTAGCAAAATTGGTCGTTGGTGCGGGCTGTTTGGATATTAATGTGGCATTATTCGCCTGCGACCACGGCTTTGCGGGGTTGGAATTTTTAAGCGGTATTCCAGGGACTATGGGCGGCGCGGTGTTTATGAACGCGGGAGCTTATGGCTCGGATATTTCGCAGGTGTTGATTGATTGCGAAGTGGTGCTCCGCAGCGGCGAGATACGTTATTTCACCAATCAAGAGATGGGATTTACCTATCGTCATTCCGAACTTCCTGAAGGGGCGATTGTGACACGCGCCGTGCTGCAAGCGACACCGGATGAGCATAAGGTGATTGCGCAGCGTATGCAGGAAATTAGCAGCAAGCGTGAGGAAACACAGCCGATTCGCTCGCGCACGGGCGGCAGCACCTTTAAAAATCCCGAAGGCCACAAGGCGTGGGAATTGATTGATAAGGCGGGGTGCCGTGGGATGACCTTGGGTGGTGCGCAGGTGAGCGAATTGCATTGCAATTTTCTGATTAATACTGGGGGCGCAACGGCAGCTGATTTAGAAAGTTTAGGTGAGCGTGTTATCGCGCTGGTAAAAGAAAAAACAGGCGTTACACTGGAGTGGGAAATTAAGAGGATAGGGCGGAAATGAGTAAGCATATTGCCGTGTTAAAAGGTGGTTGGTCGGCGGAACGTGAAGTGTCGCTGCGTAGTGGCGCGGCGTGTGCGAAGGCGCTGCGCGAGGTCGGCTATACGGTCACTGAAATTGATATGGGCCGCGACATCGCACAAAAACTGGCCGAGGTTAAGCCCGATGTGGTGTTTAACGCGCTGCACGGGAATTTCGGTGAAGATGGCTGCGTGCAAGGCTTGCTCGAACTCATGCAGATTCCTTACACTCATTCCGGTGTGCTGGCGAGTGCGGTTGCGATGGATAAGCCGATGGCAAAACGTGTGTTTGAAGCGGCGGGTTTGCTGTGCCCGAAAGGGGTGACGCTTTCGCTTGCGGAGTTGTTTAAGGGTGATCCAATGCCGCGTCCGTTTGTGGTCAAGCCTGCATCGGAAGGTTCCAGCGTCGGCGTCTATATCGTGACGGAAGAAGATAATCGCCCGCTATCGGTGATTTTGGAGGGGGAGGGTGATGATTCCCGCCTGTATCTGGTCGAAGAATATATCGCAGGGCGGGAATTGACCGTTGCCGTGCTGGATGATGTGGCGCTAGGGGTGACGGAAATTCGCCCACTGTCAGGTTTTTATGATTATACCAATAAATATACTGATGGTAAATCAGAGCATCTTTGCCCCGCGCCGTTGGATGAAAAATCCGCACTGGCTGTGATGAATCTTGCCGTTCGTGCGCATAAGGCGTTAGGCTGTCGTGGGTTGTCGCGTGCAGATTTCCGCTATGATTTTGAAAAAAATTCAGAGAATTTTTACCTTTTAGAGGTTAATACTCAACCAGGGATGACTGCATTGTCGCTTTCGCCAGAGCTGGCTGCGTATGCAGGAATTAGCTTTAATGCGTTGGTCGATCGCTTAGTGCAGTCGGCAAAATTGGGGAACTAATGTCACGCAAGGAAGAAACACTTACCACTCGTCAGCGGCAGTCGCAGCAGATTATGCGCGATAAAGCGGCTA
>JAYTDB010000156.1:0-3068 GCA_043736135.1 Rickettsiales bacterium | reverse complement strand
TTCAGGATTTTTCCTACAATCACTTCCATCTCTTCATAGCTGGCTTGCGATTGGATGATGACCTCAACAGGTTGGCTGCGGGCGGATTGTCCGAGTGATGGCGGGGTAACAGGAAAGTTGAGCGTACCGGGAATTCCGCCAAATAATTTGCCGCCTAAATCACCCGCAATTTGAATCGAGCTGCGTTTTCGTTCATCCCATGGTGTTAGGCCTAATACCGAAAATGTATCAGTTACATCCGGAAAACCGACAGCGATAAAATTCCAACGTGCTTCGGGTGCGGACTGCATAATAGCTTCCATTTTTTTGGCGTAGAAATCGCTGTAATCGAGGGTCGATCCTTGCGGCGATATGCCGATACCAAAAATAATACCGCGATCTTCACGTGGTGACAATTCCGATGGAGTATTGAGAAATAAAAATACGGTAAGTGCAATAAAACCTGCGGCGATACAGACCATTACAGGGCGAATCAGCAGTGTTCTTTTTAGCACACGCTCGTATGCAACATCAAGCCAATGCAAAAACCTATCAATGGCTTTTGACCATTTCGGTGCCGTATCTTTATTTTGTACGCGCAACACGCGTGAGCACATCATCGGCGTAAGCGTGAGGGCAATCACCCCTGATACTAATACCGCTCCTGCCAGTGTGAAGGCGAATTCGATGAATAGCTTGCCTGTGCGTCCAGATGTAAAACCAATTGGTGCAAATACGGCAGCGAGCGTTAATGTCATAGCGACAACGGCGAAGCCAATCTCGCGGATGCCTTTAACGGAGGCGTGGATTTTATCCATCCCTTCTTTTAAATGGCGGTAGTTATTTTCGAGTACCACAATCGCATCATCGACGACCAAACCAATCGCAATAACCAGTGCAAGTAGCGTCAGTGTGTTGATAGAAAAACCAAGCGCATACATTATGGCAAGTGCGCCAATCAGCGAAATAGGAATGGTGACCAGCGGAATGAAGGTAGCACGCACGGTGCGTAGGAATAAGAAGATAACCAGCATTACCAGCAACACCGAATCGATGATGGTGCCTTTTACGGATTTGAGCGATTCTCTGATGAAAACCGAGCTGTCATAGGCTTTTTCGAGTTTCATACCTTCAGGCAGAATTTTTTGAATTTCGGGGATAGCTTTTTCAATGGCGTCTGCAATCTCAAGCGGATTCGCAACAGATTGTTTAATGACGCCGATAGCCACCGTGCTTTTATTATTAAAGCGCGCATATTGGCGTTCTTCTTTCGGGCCATAGGCCACTCGCGCCACATCACGCACGCGAACAAGCGTGCCATTTTCACCGCGGCGGATAATAATATTTTCAAACTGTTCTGGCAGATTCAAATCGGTTTGCGTGAGCACCGTGAATTCACGGTTATTGCTTTCAATACGCCCTGCAGGAATCTCTATGTTCTGTTCACGCAGTGCGGTTTCAACATCAAGCGGAGTGACTTGTAATGATGCCATACGGTCGCTGTTGAGCCAAATGCGCATGGCATATTGGCGGGCGCCGACTAAGCGGATATTGGAAACACCGGGCAAGGTTTGGATACGGTCACGCACCGCAAGTGAGGCATATTCGCTTACTTCTAATGCTGTGTGAGCCGTGGAGTTAAGCGACAACCAAATGATCGGCTGCGCATCGGCTTCTTGTTTGGCGACGATAGGCTCATCAATTTCATCCGGCAGTTTACCGCGTACACGGCCAACACGGTCGCGCACATCGCTTGCTGCATCGTCAGCATCGCGGTTTAACTTAAAGGTAACGGTGATTTGGCTGCGCTCTGAACGCGAAATAGAGCGAATGAAATCAATGCCCTCAATGCCCGATAAAGAATCTTCGAGCGGCTTAGAAATTTGCGTTTCCATAATGCGCGCGGATGCGCCAGGGTAGGTGGTTTCCACGCTGATAACCGGCACGTCAATATTTGGGTATTCACGCACGGTTAGGCGGTCGTAGCAAACGATACCCAGTAAGATAATAATCAGGTTGAGTACAATCGCAAAAACCGGTCGCTTAATGCATATTTCCGGCAACTTCACTTAGCTTCTCCTGCAAGAGTATAGCTCACTTCTGCGCCTTCGCGGATTTTTAAGTGACCTGCTGTAACCACAATGTCACCCGCTAATAAACCCTGCACAATTTCTACTTCACCGTTTTTACGCTCGCCGACGGTTACGTCTTTACTAACGATTTTATTGCCTTCGCCAATTAGGTAAACGGCGGTTCTATTTCCGCTTGGCAGCAGAGCGGATTCGGGGACAAAAAGCGCCGATTGCTTGCGGTCAATAATCAGTGAAATACGTGCAAAGAATCCTGCTTGTAATACGCCGTCGTCGTTAGGGACTTCGGCGCGCAATAAAATACTGCGATTCTGTGCATCAATTTTTGGATCGAGCGCATATACTTTACCTGTAAAGCTGCGGTCTGGGAATGCATCAACAGTAATGGTGATGGTTTGGTCTTTGGCAACAAAACGTGCGGCTTTTTCAGGTAATGCAAAATCCGCTTTCATGGGCGACAGGCTCTGGAAGCCAACCATGTCTTGTCCGATATTCACATAATCACCTGGGCTAACTGAGCGTAACCCTACTTTGCCATCAAATGGCGCAATCAATTTTGTTTTATCAAGCTTCGCTTTTGATAAATCGACTTGTGCTTGTGCGGCAGATAGGGTGGCAGATGTCACATCATAATTGCTGACGGTGCCCGCACCTTTTTCTTTGAGTAACTTCGCGCGGCTAAAATTGACTTGTGCGAGTTTGAGCGCGGCCTCTGCTTGTTTTAGTTCGGCAGCATATACACGGTCGTCAATGGAAATAAGTAAATCACCTTTGGCAACGGTGCTGCCTTCTGTGAAGTGAATAGCGTCAATGCGACCGGCAATTTCTGGGCGGAGAATGAGCGACTCGCTGGCGTTTAATGTGCCAACGGTATCGAGTGTTACAACCAGTTCGCCCTCGCGAACTTTTGCCGCTTCAATAGGAACGCCACCTTGTGGTTTTCCAGCTGCGGGTGCAGCAGTTGGGGTGGCAATGAAATGGCTATAGCCATAATATCCG
>JAYTDB010000155.1:0-3773 GCA_043736135.1 Rickettsiales bacterium | reverse complement strand
TTTTTATGCGAAGAATTTTTTTGAATAGATAGGCTGCAACACCATTCTCCAGACCCCGCAATAAATGCGGGGTGACTAGCGGGCGCGTTCGCTGAGTATCGGCTGGGTGAGTTTATCGATTTTTGCCGCTTTTAGTATTTCGTTTTGTAAAGCGCTTACGTGTTTTTGTAACTCAGCATCATCACCTGCCATTTTTTTCAAGTCGGGCATGAGTGCGCTGCTTTCTTCAAAACGCTCGATTGCTTCATCTTTGCTTTTAGGGGCAATTTTAGGGATGGGTTTATTCACAAATTCGCTTGTGCTTTTTAGCCCTTCGTAGGTTGCGCTCATGGTCATCAGCACCGATAAATCATGCCGTGCATCCGACGATGGGCTGCGGAACTCTATGCGGTCGGTTTTTTGTTCTTCAAATGTGCCGAGTAAGCGTGGTTTTCGATAGCTAACAAAATTTATTTTGGTTGCTAGTATTTCATTTGTGCTATCTCGATCATAATAAAATTGACTAGATAAAAACCCTCTGCGTTGGAATGCGTCATCGCTTGGGCAGATGAGCAATGTATCATTCCCCACATATTGATGAAGCGCAACGAGGATGCTACGTTTTTTAGTGTCCTCAATATCAAATGTAATATTTTTACTAGGATGTAGACTATCGGCTTTTTTCCAAAGACTGAAATTAACGTGTAATCCCGAAAATTCAGTTGAGCTGAATGGTGTAAAATCAACATTTTTGATATGGGGCATATTATCATAGCCTAGAATGTTGCGGTATGATTCTAAGCGGGTGCATTGTGTGTCCATGCGGATAACGGCTTGGCTTGGCGGGCTTGGTTCGGTTTTGAACTCATATTGATTTGTCCCGCCCTCAATATTAAAATTAGTCACTGGTAGGCGAGCTGAGGGATGCTTGGATTGAGATACGATTTGATGATGCATAAGGTTCGTGTTTGTACGCGACATCATCTCTGGTTTATTTGGATAACCAGAAGTTTTTGAGGTTGTAATATCAGCGACAAACTCTTTCTCCATGCCAATCTGAATGATGTAGCCAAACTCGGCTTTGATTTTTTGTTCGAGTGCTTTTATCAGCGCGCGGCTATGTACGGCGATGGGGTCGCTAAGGGGCTTATAGATGCGTTCTTGGTGCGTTCTTGGTGACTCATGGGGGGGCTTCATGAGCTAGATTATACGCTGAAGTTAATAAAGAATGATTAAAAAGACTGGATGCCAGCCTGCGCTGGCATGACACGCTTTTATGCTACCCAAGCACCTCTTTTACCTTGCTGACGAGTTGTTTTAAGGTGAATGGTTTTGGCAGGAAATTAAAGCTGCGACCTTCGCCGTAATTATTCAGCACATCTTCCGCATAGCCCGAGATAAATATCACCTTAATGTCAGGATAGTCGGGTAGAATCATATCAACGAAGGTTGGCCCTGTCATGCCTGGCATAATCACATCGGAGATAATCATCTCAATCTCTTTACCATGTTCTTGCATGATTTCTAGTGCGGTTTCGGCGCAATCTGCTTCAATGACGTTATAGCCCTTATTTTTCAGCGCGCGGGTGGCGATATCACGCACCGTCATTTCATCTTCCACCAGCAAAATAGTATTGCTGCCCGTTAAATCAGTGTGTGTTTCTTTTTGTGCGGCTTCAATGTCGGCGGCTTTTTCGGCAGTCGCTTCTTCGAGTGCAACAAATGGGAAGTAGAGACTGAATGTTGTGCCCGTATTTTCAACGCTTTTTACGTATAAAAAACCGCCCGTTTGCTTGACGATACCGTACACGGTGGAAAGCCCTAATCCCGTGCCAGAACCAACTTCTTTGGTAGAGAAAAACGGCTCGAATATTTTTTCAATAATAGCGAGTGGAATACCGCAGCCAGTGTCTTCGACTTCGACGACGACATATTCACCTTCAGGAATCGTGTAATCTTCTTCGGCGGGGGCGATTAAATCGGCAGGCAATTTGTGGCGTCTATCCACGCGTGTTTGGCTGGTGCGGATGGTGAGTGTGCCACCACCTTTCATCGCATCACGCGCATTTACCGCAAGGTTGATGAGTACTTGTTCGAGTTGTCCTTGGTCAGCGCGAATTGCACCGACGTCACGCGCATGAATCATTTTCAGTTCAATATTTTCACCAATCAGGCGGCGAATAAGGTTGGATAATTCGGCGAGTACGTCGGTGAGTTCCAGCACTTTCGGTTGCATCGTCTGACGGCGCGAAAACGCAAGAAGCTGTCGCACCAGATTGGCGGCGCGATTGGCATTTTGTTTGATTTGCATGATGTCGGAAAATGACTGATCGCCTGCAGGGTGGCGCATTAAAAGGAAGTCACAAAAGCCAATCATGGCTGTCAGCAAATTGTTGAAATCATGCGCGACACCGCCCGCAAGTTGACCGACAGCCTGCATTTTTTGCGAATGGGTAAAGCGAAGCTCAAGCTGTTTTTGTTCGGTGATATTGATGATATGGAGTAGCAAGTGCGATTCAGAAAACACGCTCGCAAAGCACGATACAATCAGCTCAACGCCGTTGGCGAGTTTTAGCTCAAAATTATGCGGTTCGCCGTTATATTGTGGCGTGTGTATATGCTGCAAATGTTGTTGAGCTTCAGTTTTGTGAGTAATATCCAGCAGCGATTCCAACGGAATAGGGAGTGCGCTGGTGAGTGTGTGTTGTGTGAGGGCGTGGAATGCATGGTTGCCGAAAAGCAAGTTGTTTTCGCTGTCAATCAGCGCCATCGCGATTGGGGAGCTGGCAATAAATTGGTCGAGAATATTGCCGCTAGAATTCGTCACCTGAGCCGCTACCAGATTTTTTTTTTGCAAGCGATGCGCCATCTTCAAGCAGGTGAATTATGGCGGTGCAGCCAACGGGCTTATTACCCTCACCATAAATAATTTTTTGGTTGAGGAATACGTTGATAAAGCCGCCGACTTTTTTCTCCATCTGCACGTTGCCTTCAAAGCTGATGGTCGTTGCATCAAAGTTGCTGTTGCGAGCAGGCGGGACGAGTCGGTCAATGGTTAGGTTGCGGGTAGCAATTTCGCCGTCATCATAGCTGAGCCATTGTTCAAGCAGCCCGTTGCTATACACCACTTGACCATCAGGGCTGGTGATATAGATGCCAAGGTTCATGCTCTCCATCACAGGTGAGAAGAGGGTGATAGATGATTTGTCGAGCAGGCTGCTTGGCGCCGATGAGCTGCTGATTTGCCCACCATCTTTGCGCTCTACAATATATTCACGACCGCGCAGCATGATGAAACCCGCTGGGCGCAAGATAGGCTCAACCGAGAGCACAACGCGATGTTGGTTGCCCTGCGCGTCCGTCACATCCATAATGACTTTGCCATATTCACCTTTATCCAGCGTGGCATGAATTTGTTCAACGCTGGCTTTAGCAATTTTTGCCGTGCGTAGCAGCGAATCAAGTGAGCGATTCGCTTGCTTGGTAAAATCGGGAAATAGATTTTGGAATGCACGATCGAGATAAACAATCGTACCATCACGTTTGATGATGAGGTTGAATTTGTTGTTCAGCCCAAGTGCCGATGCAAAAATTGAATTTTGAAATTCGGTGGCGAGCACAACATCTCGACTGCGGATAATCGTGTAAATAACATACCAACCGAGTGCGACAAAAATAACAAATAACGTGGCAAGCAGAGCGGTTTGGTTATTGATAGATACGCTTACGCTGGCGGCGATAATAAACACACTGATGATGGTGATGGCAAGCTGTGCTGCGCTTGGTGTACGTTG
>JAYTDB010000154.1:0-2029 GCA_043736135.1 Rickettsiales bacterium | reverse complement strand
TGTGTATATCGAGCTGGTGGTGCGTGGTATTTGTTGCTTACGCCCAGGTGTTGCAGGGTTATCAGAACATATCCGCGTGAAAAGCATCATCGGCCGGTTCTTGGAACATTCGCGCATGTATTGTTTTGGCAATGGCGCAATTATGCCCAGCCCAAATGCCAAGCTGTATATCGGTTCAGCGGATTGGATGCCGCGCAATTTTGATCGCCGCGTGGAAATTATGGTGCCGATTGAAAACCCAACCGTGCATGAGCAAATACTCAATCAAATCATGGTTGCCTGCTTAAAAGACGAACGGCAAAGTTGGGTGTTGCAACAAGATGGTAGCTATAAACGCATCGTGACAGCAGGTGAGTCGCTTTCCTCGCATGAGTATTTCATGAATAACCCAAGCCTATCGGGTCGTGGTCGCGCCCTCAAAAAGGCCAAATCCACCCAGATGCTGAAGTAACTCGCAGTAAATTGGTGCTTTGTTTTTGGTGCTTGGTTCTTGGAAAAATAGAAAAATCAAGAAATTAGCTGCCAAGCACTAAGCACTAGGCACCAAGCACTGCGAGTGCTATATACTCGCCATGAACCAACTCGCCCTACCCACGCTTGAACATGCTTTGAACGAAGGCCGTATCGGCATGATCGATATCGGCTCGAACTCGATTCGTCTGGTCGTGTACGATCAACAGAAGCGTTCGCCGGTTCCTATCTATAACGAAAAAGTGATGTGCGGTTTGGGCAAAGGGCTTGCCACCTCAGGCAAGCTGAATCCTGAAGGGGTGGCCCAAGCCAAAAGTGCACTCCAACGTTTTCTTGCCATGGGCAAGAACATGGAAATTAAATCACTGTATATTATGGCGACGGCTGCTGTGCGTGATGCGGCAGATGGCGCTGCATTTGTTACTTATTTAGAACAAACTTACGATATTGAAATTGACGTGATTACCGGCGAGCGCGAAGCGCGGCTGGGCGCGTATGGTGTTTGCTCGTCGATGCACAAACCTAAAGGTATCAGCGGCGATTTGGGCGGCGGCAGTTTAGAATTGGTCTGGCTCAATGACGGCGAGATTGAAGAAGGTGTGAGCCTGCATCTAGGTAGCTTGCGCTTGCTGGATGAAACCAAAGGCGATCGTGATAAAATCAAAAAGCTCATCGACAAACGCTTTGGCGAAGTAGATTGGCTACATGGGCATGAGGTGCCAAATTTTTATGCGATTGGCGGTAGTTTCCGCGCCCTTGCCAAAATGTATATGGATGCGAATAATTATCCGCTGCATATCTTGCATGAGTTCACCGCGCCTGCAAAATCATTCCTAACCTTCGTGCGCGATATTGCGCTCATGACGAATGACAAGCTAGAAAAATATCCGGGTTCGGCGGCAAAGCGTGTACCGCAATTACCGGGTGCAGCGATGTTGATTGATAAAATCCTCACCCATACCAAAGCCGAAAATATCGTCTTTTCCGCAAGCGGTATCCGCGAAGGCTATTTATATGAAATGCTATCGCCAAAACTACGCAGCGATGATGGCTTGCTGAGCTCATGCCGCGAGATGGCATCACGCGGTGGACGAACGGTTGCTTATGCCAACGAGCTTTACACGTGGATGTCACCGATGTTTGACGGTGAATCTGAAAATGATCGCCGCTTGCGCTATGCCTTTAGTTTGCTGTCGGAAGTAGCGTTGCATATCCATCCCGAATATCGAAGTGAATGGGCATTCGAGCGTATGTGCTATTCGGCGATGACTGGTCTCACTCATGCTGAGCGCATCAAGATTTCTCTCGCCCTTTATCATCGCTATCAATATAAACTCAAATATGACCGCCCTGAAATGAAATTGATTTCGGATACTGACCGCAAATGGGCGCGACTGGTGGGCACATCATCCAACCTTGCGTATCATCTGTCAGGCAGCATCGCAGGCAATTTACATAACGCCTCGCTGAACCTCGCCACCTATCCTGTTTCACTCACCCTGTCGAATAAGATGGTGGATGTGATGGGCGAAGCGATCATCCGCAGATTGAACGGTGT
>JAYTDB010000153.1:0-3117 GCA_043736135.1 Rickettsiales bacterium | reverse complement strand
GCCCGCTCATTCACCCGTATCGTGTGGTGCGAGAACTCGGGTTGGCCGCTTGAGCGCATCACACCGCTGATCAGCAACGCCAAACAAGCCGGCATCGATCTGGAGCTGATCAGCTTCCGCGGTCAGGACTTCCCTCTCTCGCTGGGCAAGGGCTATGGCGAGATGGGCATCCTCGCCCACGCCTTCGCAGCCGCGAGGTTGCGAAGGAACATCATCAAGCCGATAAGAAAAATACCCAACGTTTCATTAAAACTTGCCATCAAAAAAGCGGCTAACTTAATAGCGAAATCGGCAACCACTGAGCGCCCTCTGTAATGCAACAGGCCATATAACATAAATACAAGCCATACCGGCACCACATAACAAGCAATCGTATCAATCCAATAAAAGGATTCCTTCATAATGCTGAGCGGCAACGCCAACAAAATAATGGCTACATCTAAAATGGGCAGAACACGCGCCATAGATCCTTTGCAACGAAGACCAAGGTGCAAAACCATCGCCAATGTCACCACGAATATCAGTATATTGGCTATTACCGCCCAATGTAAATATGCCGGAAATAAGCTGGGGCTATCAAAAACACCCATAATGAAATATGCTGTCCACCGACCTATCCAAGTAAAATACACCGTAGCAACAGTAGGTAATATTCCAACACTGCGGATACCGTCGGCCATCGCAAATGTATCCGCCTGCGGAAAAGAGAAATATGCCAGCACCACATGCGCCAATACAATGCTACCCGCCACGAAAAAAAGCAATGTTTTGAATATTTTATGTAAGGACATGGACTTTAGTCACTCGTACAAATGAAAGATGGATGGTCAATTTAATGTGGAAACATAAATACTGTTTTTGAAACTAGCAAGCACATTGCCCAATAAATTACGTTTTAGGGCTTCTTCTGCGCTTGTATACCATGGCTTTACTACAGCCACATCTACTGCAAATTCTTCTTTTATAAATGCCGATCGTTATAGAACTATAATTAATCGACAACATTCTTCTATCAAGAGCTGGTGGGACGCAAGCCAGAGCACCGCTTCAATTTCATCACCGAGCAAACCGCCCTGCGCGGCAAGGAAGTCATCGAAGCGCTGGATGTTTAATTAGCTAATTACCGAAGCCCCGGGCCACCAGCTCTTGCTCGTCATCATCAATCATCACTTGCAGCAAGATGCGCGTCTCAGGGTTCATGGTGGTTACTTTCAGCTGTGGCGGAGTCATCTCACCCAAGCCCTTGAAGCGACCGACTTCGATTTTCGCATTGCCTTTGGCGTGCTTAGCGATGACATCTGCTTTTTCTTTTTCGTCCTGCGCGTAATAAGTCTGGTTCAAAATTGTGATGCGATACAGCGGCGGGCGGGCGAGGAATAAATGGCCGCCAGCGATTAAGCCCGGCATCTCCTGATAGAAGAATGTCATGAGCAGTGACGCGATATGCGCACCATCGACGTCGGCATCGGTCATGATGATGATACGTTCATAGCGCAACGCATCTTCGGAGTAATTTTTCCCCGTACCGCAACCCATCGCCAGCATTAAATCCGCGAGCTCTTGGTTGGCTTTAATTTTGTCGAGCGTGGCGGATGCTACGTTGAGAATTTTGCCGCGCAGAGGCAGCACCGCTTGTGTCTCACGGTGACGTGCTTGTTTCGCTGAGCCACCTGCCGAGTCACCTTCTACGATGAATAATTCCGTACCTTTATTGGTCGAGCGCGTGCAATCGGCGAGCTTGCCTGGAAGGCGCAGGCGCGTGGTGACGGCTTTGCGCGATACGTCTTTGTCGGCTTTGCGCTTCAGGCGATCATCCATACGCTCAAGGATGTGGGTGAGTAGTTTATTCGAGTTATCAGGGTTGCCCGTCAAATAATGGTCAAAATGATCGCGCATCGCGTTTTCAACATATTTCGAGGCTTCCACGCTCACCAATTTATTTTTGGTTTGCCCTTGGAATTGCGGGTCGCGAATAAATAGTGAAAGCACAATCACTGCGCCGCCTAAAATATCTTCGCCTTGCGCTTGCGCGGCTTTTTTATTGTTGGTGAGTTCGGCGTAAGCTTTGATCCCTTTGCCAATCGCTGAGCGCAGACCATTTTCATGCGTGCCGCCGTCAGGTGTCGGGATGGTATTGCAATAGGTGGAGATATACGCATCCTCATCATCGGCAGGCCAATCAATCGCCCACTCAATGCGCCCCATTTTATTCGGCAATTCCGCTTCACCGCAGAATGGCTCAGATGCAATCGATGGGCGACCTTCCATCTGTTGTGTTAGAAAATCTTTGAGTCCGTTTGGAAAATGGATGGTCGCTTCCGCTGGTGTTTCAGAACCTTCAGGAATGATGGAAGGGTCACATTTCCAGCGAATTTCCACGCCACGGAAGAGGTAGCCCTTTGAACGCGCGAGTTTATATAAACGGTCGGGGCGGAATTTATGTTTACCGAAGATTTGCTCGTCGGGACGGAAGGCAACCGTTGTGCCTTTGCCGCGTGCGTCTTGCCCGATGACTTCTAATTTGCTGGTCGGTTCGCCGCGAGAAAATGATTGGCGATAAACTTGTTTGTCGCGCACCACTTCTACTTCGAGATAGTCAGAAAGCGCATTTACCACGGAAATACCGACGCCGTGCAAACCGCCAGACGTGTCATATACTTTTCCGCCGAATTTGCCGCCCGAATGGAGCATGGTCAAAATCACTTCTAGGGCTGATTTTTTCGGGAATTTAGGATGTGGGTCGATAGGAATGCCACGGCCATTATCGCGCACAGTAATCACGTTATCGGGCTTCACTTCAAACTCGATACGGTTAGCATAACCCGCCACTGCTTCATCCATCGCATTGTCAAAAATTTCGTTCACGAGATGGTGCATCGCCACTTCGTCGGTGCCGCCAATATACATGCCAGGACGGCGACGAACGGGTTCTAGACCCTCTAAAACCTCAATATCTTCAGCGGTATAGGTCGTTGCTTTGTTACCAGTTTTCGATGCAAAAAGGTCTGCCATAGGGTCCTATTATAAAAGAGAGTCTAGCGTTTATAATGAGGCGTGGCGCAGATTACAAGGGTTTTTTGTATTTTGGCGAGTGTTGTGCTATAATCAAAGCTTAAC
>JAYTDB010000152.1:0-5832 GCA_043736135.1 Rickettsiales bacterium | reverse complement strand
CAAACCTATTTGCGTGAATCGATGCCGAAATGGAAAGCGCAATATGTGGGTGTGGAAAGCATGAATGTCGCGGTCATGGGCTGCATCGTCAACGGCCCTGGTGAAAGCAAACATGCTGATATTGGCATCTCGCTGCCCGGTACGGGCGAATCACCGGTTGCCCCTGTATTCGTCGATGGCAAAAAAGTGGCGACCTTGCGCGGCGAACGTATTTCGGAAGAATTTCAGGCAATGGTTGAAGAGTATGTAAAAAGAAGGTATGCCGCTTAACATGACCCAAAAGCTCCAACCTGTTAGTGGCAACTGCCATCCCCGCGAAGGCGGGGATCCAGCTATAATCAACTGGATACCAGCTTTCGCTGGTATGACAGAAAGAATAACATGACCCAAAAGCTCCAACCTGTTCGCGGAACGCACGATATTCTGCCTGATGATTTTGAAAAATTCCAGGCGGTGGTGACGCGTGCACGCGAACTCGCTACGCTGTATGGTTTCCGCGAGATGGCAACGCCGATTTTTGAAGCAACCGATGTGTTCTCGCGCTCGATGGGCGAGACGTCGGACGTGGTTTCCAAAGAGATGTTTAATTTTGAAACCAAGGGCGGCGAATCGGTGTGTTTGCGCCCTGAATTTACCGCAGGGATTGCGCGCGCGTTTATTTCAAACGGTATGCAGCAACATCTACCACTCAAACTATTTTCGACAGGCCCATTGTTTCGTTATGAGCGCCCGCAAAAAGGCCGCCAACGCCAATTCCACCAAGTGAATTTTGAATGGTTGGGGGATGATTCACCCGAGGCGGATGTGGATATTATTTTGCTTGCTGGACAACTGCTTTTCGCCATATCAGGACAGAAAAGCACACTGCATATCAATACGCTAGGTGATGCGGAAAGTCGTGAGAAATATCGTAATGCGTTGGTTGCCTATCTTACGCCACACCAAGCAAATCTTTCGGAAGACAGCCAGCGACGTCTTGAAGTTAACCCATTGCGTATTCTTGATTCCAAAGATCCACGTGACCGTGAAATTATCGTCAATGCACCGAAAATAATTGACCATCTAAATGAAAAAACAAAAGATCGCTTTGCTATGGTATGCAAGGCACTAGAGTGTAATAAAGAAATTGATTTTTTTATACATGATATTGTGGTGGATTATTCGCTCGTGCGTGGGCTAGATTATTACACTGATATAGTTTTTGAGTTTATAGGAAATTCAGGAGATTTAGGTGCTCAGAATACGTTGCTTGCGGGCGGGCGTTATGATGGGCTAATCGAGCAGATGGGCGGCAAACCAACGCCTGCAATTGGCTTTGCGGCGGGGGTTGAGCGACTTTTGCTATCCTTAAGCGAGTATGAGCTAAAAAAGTACGATGATCTAAGGATATTTATTGTACCCTCGGATGATGCAACTTCAGAATACATTTACGCTAGAAGTGGGTTTATACGCCTAAAGTTATGGAGTTTGTTGCGTAATAGCCATAGCAAGCGTCAGTGCTCATTAGAAGTGTTGAGAAAGGGAAATCAGAAAAAGCGTATGGAGCATGCTAACAAGCATAGTGCAACACATGTGATAAAAATTTCTGATTCTGATAGCATTATCATTAAAAACATGAAGACGAGTGAAGAGCAAACGGTGGATATTTTAGAACTAAACAACACACAGAAACTCATCGAGCTGTTTAACATAACAGAACTGGATCCCGACTTGCGTCGGGATGACAAGAAAGAACAATAATGAACTTTGATGATAGATTAGATATGCTCGTGCGTAGGCACGATGAATTGCGTGATGGATTATCGACCGCGACGGGGTCGGACTTTCAAAAATTCTCCAAGGAATATGCCGATTTGACGCCGGTGGTTGAGGTGGTGCAGGAATATACCACGGCCAAACGTGCGATTATCGACTTGCAAGATATGCTTAAAGATCCTGAGATGAAGGCGATGGCGCAGGATGAATTATTCGAGCTGGAAAAAGCATTGCCTGACCTCACGCGCAAAGTGCAAATTGCGCTGCTGCCGAAAGATGAAGCGGATGACAAGAACGTGATTCTTGAGGTGCGTGCGGGCACAGGCGGTGACGAGGCGGCGTTGTTTGCGGCGGATTTATTCCGCATGTATCAACGTTACGCGCAGAAAGTCGGCTGGAAATTTGAAATATTGTCGATTTCTGACGGTGGCGCGGGCGGTTATAAAGATGCTCAGGCGGAAATTAATGGTAATGCTGTGTTTTCAAAAATGAAATTTGAATCCGGCGTACACCGCGTGCAGCGCGTGCCAGCGACGGAAACGCAAGGGCGGATTCATACCTCGGCGGCAACCGTTGCCGTGCTTCCTGAAGCGGAAGAGGTGGATATTAAAATTGAAGATAAAGATTTGCGGATTGACGTATTCCGCGCCTCTGGCCCTGGTGGGCAGTCGGTAAACACCACCGATTCGGCGGTGCGTATCGTGCATATTCCAACAGGGGTGACGGTGTCGCAGCAAGATGAAAAGTCACAGCATAAAAACAAAGCGAAAGCCTTGAAAATTCTGCGGGCGCGCTTATATGAAGCTGAACGTGAGAAATTGCATAATGAACGTGCTACCTCGCGTAAAGAGCAGGTGGGCAGCGGCGATAGGTCGGAGCGTATTCGTACCTATAACTTCCCGCAGGGGCGTGTATCTGACCATCGCATCAACCTCACGACCTATAATATCGACGCGATGATGAATGGTGAAATTGATGAGTTTGTTGAGGCGTTGATCGCTGATGATCAAGCCAAAAAACTATCGGAAATTTCTTAGTCATCCCCGCGTAGGCGGGGATCTATTCGCAAATGAAAGTAAGAAAATGTTATGGGAAAAACAGGTTACGTTTATATCATGACTAACAAACCAGGCGGCACTTTATATATTGGCGTGACCAGTAATTTAGTGAAGCGCGTACATGAACATAAGCTGAACTTGGTGGACGGTTTTACCAAACGTTATGGCTGTCATACACTGGTGTATTATGAGGTATATGATGATATAAACGCAGCGATATTACAAGAAAAACAGATAAAAAAATGGAATCGAGCATGGAAGTTGCGCATTATAAATGAGCGCAATGTAAAGTGGAAGGATTTGGATATAGGGTTTAATAGCGAATGGATCCCCGCCTTCGCGGGTATGACGGATAAAGGATAGCTGATGTTGGCGATGAGACATTGTACCGTAAAAGATGTGTTGCTGCCTGCGGTGAAAAAACTGCAAGCGGCCAAAATTGAGTCGGCATCACTTGATGTGCGACTGCTGTTGCAGCATGTGCTGAAAATCAAAAGTGCTACCCATTTGCTAGATGAAACGCATAAATTGAGCAGCGCGCAGGAACAGCAGTTTCAAATGCTGATTGAAGAGCGCATTTGCCGCAAACCGATGGCGCATATTTTGGGAAAACGCGAATTCTGGAGCCTTGAGTTCACCGTAACGGAAGATACGCTCGACCCACGTCCTGATTCTGAAACATTGATTGAAGCTGTGTTGGAGCAACGGTTTAGCCGCGCGGCACCTTTGCGTATTTTAGATATGGGCACCGGCACGGGCTGCCTCATTTTGACGCTGTTGACCGAATTTCCGAACGCAACGGGGGTGGCGGTGGACGCTTCCGAGGCCGCACTGAGCGTGGCTTCGCAAAATGCCGAGGCACTTTCGCTGAAAAATCGGGTTGAATTTGTAAAATCTGATTGGAATTCGGCAATTTCTGGTGTATTTGACATTGTCATAAGCAACCCGCCTTATATTGCAAGCCGTGATATTTTAAAGCTTGCACCAGAAGTGGCTCTGTATGAGCCGATGCTGGCACTCGATGGCGGGGCTGACGGGCTTACATGCTACCGTACCATTATCAACGCTTTGCCAACGCTGTTATCGAAAGATGGAGTGGCGGTGTTAGAGATGGGTTTCGGGCAGTTGGAATCTTTGCAGCAGTTGGTGAATGAACAGCCCCTGACATGTACGCATGTGCGGCAGGATTTGGCAGGAATCGCAAGAGCAATCGTGATTAAACATAAGGAAGAAATACGTGCAGCAAAATAATAATAATACTCGCAGAAAGCCGATGCATAGTAACGGCGGAAGTCGCCATTCAGGTCAAAATAATCGCCCGCGCCACAGCAATGGCGGCGGTAGCAATAACAATAATTACGGTGGTAACCGTCCGCGCAAAAACTATCCGCAACTGCGCGAAAAATATATGAACCAAGCGCGTGATGCGCTGTCTGCTGGTGATCGTGTGATGGCAGAATATTATTTCCAACATGCAGATCATTGTTACCGTATGATGATGGAAGAGGGCTCTCACCGTCCACGTCCGCAGCAAAATGCGGATGGCAGTCAGCAAAATACGCAAGAAAATGGCGATAATCAAAATACGGGCGGTAATGAAGGCAGCCATGAAAACAGCGTGAATGAATCAGCGGGGATGGTGGACGATCACATCCCGCAAAATTCTAGCGCACTGCCTGCTTTCCTCACGATGGGTACGGTGCCCGCGCCGTCAGAAAATCCGCCTGTGCAAGACTGGGAAGAACGCGACGCGAACTAGCTCGAGAAAATTAACCAATTAATGATATTTTTGGCTTATAATTACTTGGTGATTTAACCAATGAGGATTTATGAGCGAGACAATAGGTAAGCCGATTACTGAGGCAACGCATGTGATATTGCCGGATGGGCAGCCTGTACGCGCTAAAATATTTCATACGCAATATGGCGATAATATTCGTGAGCTTGCGGGCACAAGCATGTTGCGTATTAAAGCCCCAGAAGCAGAGCGTGGCAAAATTCAGGCTGCATTAAAAGCGCGAGATTTTAAAACGCAAATATCACCTACAGGTGAAGTAACCGTGTCTGTAACTGGCACTATGGCCGATTTGGAAGCACATGTTGCGCCGCTGGCTGATATGCTCCGCGCACCAAAACCTCCGCTTACGGATAAGGATATCGCGAAACTCGACTGGGATTATAACTTGCCCCGTAAGACAGGTGGTGAAATGGAGTTTTTGCTGAACCTGAGCGCGCTACCACCAGAACATCAGCGGCAGATGCGAGAAAAATTCAGGCTGGGTGATGGTGTAGGCAAGCTCACATTATATAGGAAAAATGACGGTACAATTAGTGCGCAGGAGAATGAAGTAAAAGACTTTGTAAACCAGCAATTATTGCCTGCATTGGTGGCAAAGGCATTGGAGTTTGAGCCTAGCGGCAGCAAGTTTTCGTGGGAGGCTGAAAATGATGAAACAAGCTACACATCACGCCAGCCGTTATTGGAACTAGCCGCAACGCTGCAAGGTGCACGCGCGGGTAGAGATGCTAGGGGTGATATAAACTCCCTCACCGTAGAGCCTGTGCGTGGACTGCCAAACGGAGGGTTACATGCGTTGTTATCTGATTCACCGCAGCCTGATGTAGGCAATGAAGGACATCTCAAAGCGCTTGATGCTACTAAGCTTGGGCTATCGTAGTGAGTGCAAGACTGTGAAGATCGTGACGCGAATTAGTTTTCTCGCGATTATTCTTGGAGTTCGATAGATAAGGCGCAATTGAGGTTGCTAGAATTTGTGGCAGTTGAGTAGTGCGTTTCTCCAGCTACATTGTTGTTATCATAACAGCTGAATTCATCCGCTGGCACTGCGGATTGATTTGGGCTGTTAGACAAATTGCCAAAACACCACCACTGCATGCACGTGGAGCCGCCATCAACTCGATTTGCATGTGCCCATGCAATCATGGGCTCTCCGCCATGAATTGAACCATCAACATAGATGGTGGTAACTTTTCCTGCTTGTGGAAGGCCATCATCCAT
>JAYTDB010000151.1:0-5705 GCA_043736135.1 Rickettsiales bacterium | reverse complement strand
GCAAGCGCATCCGCCGTCATTCTGCCAAACAACAGCCCCAAAGCGAGCGTATCACTTGTAATCAAACCCAGTTCTGGCAGTTGCGGGGTAGATTCTTTTCGAGGTGTACGTGGAGTTTCAGTAAAACCAAGTGCTGACAATGCGTGATAGAGTGCTGCATAATTTTCTTTTGAAACACCCCTTATTTGAAGGTTCCCACGCGAGGTCAGGTCGATTTGACTGTTGCCATATTGTGCGGAATATGCGGCAATAGCACGCGCTTCCTGCACGGTGATTTTTTCATTTTCAATATGCAAACGCACCAATAAACCATCGCCGCTTTCCATCGGTCGCTCTAGCGTTGGGCACCACCCTTTTTTTATCCCGCTCATGCTGCCGCCTCATTATTGATGCCACGCAAATGATCAAGCAATGTCCGTGTTGAATTCCGCCGAGGGTTCCATAAATCGCGGATGATAGCCTCGTTAAAACGTTCAGCAATAGCAGTGAGCGCTTCGGGATTTTCATGAGCAATAAAATCGCGCATAATTTCATCTTGCATATAGGCATCAAAAACTGCCTCAAACTGTGCGTAAGCAACCGCATTTGTAGTAGCAGCAAAAGCGAATAGCTGATCGACGACATCCGCAAACGCCGCCGCACCCGCATAGCCATGGCGCATTTGACCTTTGATCCAGTTTGCATTCAGCGCACGCGCCTGCAAGGTCAGTGAAATTTCTTCGGCGAGTGTGCGTGCATAGATTTTATGCGGACGTGACGTGTCCAAATGATAAAGGGAAGGACTGGTGCCGAGCAAGCTCGCGGCGGCTGAAAACCCACCTTCATTATCAGCAAAATCAGCACCACTGAGCACATCCATTTCTCGCTGGTCCTGCACATGGATAAGCGCATTGGCAGACACAATGCGTTCTTTCAGTGCGGCGGGCTCAGCCTGTCCATCGCTATTGCGACCATAGGCATATTGCGACGCATCCAGATAGGCCTGACCAAGTTCATCGCGGTGTGTCCATCGTCCGCTATCAACCAGCGTATTAACCCCAGCCCCATAAGCACCCGGCGCACTGCCGAAAATTCGCCATGATGGTTGCCAGCCCTCCAATGTTGCGACAGCGCGAGCCGCATCGTCAAACAACGTAATTAAATTAGCAAACATGTCGCGGAATAATCCTGAAATACGCAAAGAAACATCGACGCGTGGCCAAGCCATTTCTTCGCTTGCGATAAGTTCAAAACCCGTAATACGTCCAGAAGCATTATCCCATAACGGGTTTACTCCCATCAATATGAGCGCCTGCGCTATTTCATCACCACCATTACGAAGCGTCGCTGAACCCCAAATATCAATAACAACATGCTTTGGCCAGTCACCATGATCTTGCACATAGCGGCGGATAAATTCTTCGGCCGAGCGTTTGCCAATAGTGGCCGCTGTTGGAGTAGGAATCATACGCGGATCAATAGTTACCATGTTGCGTCCAGTGGGCAGAATATCGAGCCGTCCACGCACGGGCGAACCTCCTGGGCTAGGCATAATAAATTTTCCATCCAGTGCCATAAGCAGATTTTTCTCTTCGCTTTTTGCCGAATCAACAAGCGCCGCGGCAATGCTATTTTTATCGGCACGGCTACCAGAAATCTCATGCAATGCTTCCGCCATCGTTGCTAATGCTTCTGGCTCTGGTGTGTTCCCAAAAATATGCAGACCATTGCCGACGCGTTGCTCTTTAATATCGCATAAATGCGTCTCTAGCGCCGCCATAAGCGAGGCTTCATCGCCTGTTTGCTCAGCACCAGGCAGACCGGATTGGCGAGCGCGGTGGATAATTTCTTCGCGGAGCAATTTCATGCGTCGTGCATCGAGCCCATCGGCTCCACTATATTCATCCACCAGCGTTTCTAATGCTGCTAATTCAGGTGAAAGCGTAACGGGCATGAGCGGCGGAGTTAGATGGCTCAGAACCACTGCGGAAATACGCCGCTTTGCTTGCGCCGCCTCACCTGGGTCTGAAACAATATAAGGATAGATAACAGGCATTGCTCCCAACACTATTTCTGGACAGCATTTATTGGAAAGCCCCACCGATTTTCCTGGCAGCCATTCCAGATTACCATGTGTACCTAAATGAATGAGGGCATCAATTTTTGCCACATCATGCAGCCACCAATAAAAAGCTAGATAACCATGGCGAGGCGGCATGTTGCTATCATGATAACCGGTTTTGCGATCGAGCAGCGATCCACGATCCGGCTGCAAAGCTATGACCATATTCCCCTGTCGGACGCAAGGTAGGTAAAAAGCTTCTTGTGTAAAAAACGCATCTTCCTCTGGTGCGCCCCACGCGTTAATAATGGTTTCTTGATTGTCTATTGGCAGCGCGTCAAAACGCTTGCGATAATCAGCCAGTGAATAGGTTTCATTTTTTGTACCCTGTAATGCCAATAACAATTCTCCAGCTGAATCTGGAATAGGTGAAATTGCATAGCCCTGCCTGTTCAAGAGCTGCATGATATTCACGGCACTTTGTGGCCCATCCAAACCAACCGCATAAGCACTGCGACCTGCACGATCAGGATAATCCGATAATATCAGTGCAATATGTTTTTCATCATTTGGTTTTTTAGCAAGCTGCACCCAATTGGCGGCAAGCGAAGCAACATAATCAATACGATTTTGCTCAGGCTGATGCGCTATGTGCGTAAATTCGGTTTTGCTGTCTTTAAATATTTCTGTTTTGAACGATATTGCGCGTGTAAATACACGACCATCGGCTTCTGGAAGCACAACATGTATGGCAAGATCGGTGGATGAAAGCCCGCGCAATGATTGCTCCCACACAGAAAACGGCGTATTAGCGAGAGCAACCTGCAAGACGGGCACACCTATAAAAGCAAGTGGATGTGCATCGCTACCAGCTGAAAACGCCGTGGCGTCAATAAAAATATCGGGCGGATAATGACGCGCATCTTCTTTCAATGCCAAAAGTGCTTCGGCATCTTTTAGGCTTGCAACCATGAATGCACGCGCGGTGATTCCTTGCTGTGCAAGTGCCTCCAATAGCGCGTCTATCGGCGCAGTATCAACGGCCAAAACATGGGCACGATAAAAAATAATGGTAGCATATCCACATGTCTTTTGTGGTGCCGATATTTCACGATATAACCCACCTGCCGCAATAATTTTTGGAATTGGACATTCTAGAATTTTACCTGCCGCAAGCATTTTCATGCAATTGAGAACTTGCCTCGCATTTTCAACTCCACCCTGAGCAAGACACGCATCCATCGCAGCGACAATCTCGGGTGATGCCGTGGAAAGCTCAGCAAGGCGAGCATCTGGCGCGCAACCAGGCACAATGATAAGTATACTATTTTTTTCCCGCGCCATGCGAGCGAATTCGTCCACACCATAACGCCACCATTCATATCCACCCAGCAGCCGTATCACGATAACTTTCGCATGTGCGGCTACCTGTTCGATATAAAGATCAACCGAAAGCGGGTGTTTGAGCGGTGCAAGGCTGGTAAGACGAAGCGAATAATTGTCTTCGCATTCTGACGAATATGCCGATGCCATACATGCCAAATCGGAATCAGTAAACGATAGCATAAGCATATCAGCTGGCGACTGGTCAGGATTGACCGGTGCGTCGTTATCTTCAATCGATTGGGATGTCCTAACCGACAGATGCAAGCTGTTCTCCTTCAAATACTTGGCCCGCGATAATGGCTTGCACACCCGCGACGTCAAACCCTTTGCGACCAATCACAACAATACGACCATCACTAGCCGTGCGCGGCCCTTCAAAATGACCAGATACGCGGTTTCCTACTGCCTGCACCAGATAACGCATTGGCTTTCCAGCGATGCACACAAAACCTTTTACGCGCAGCACATCATACGTAGCCGCAGCGTGAGCAATGCGCTCATGGAGTGTTGGTGCATCTGGCAATTCCGCAAGCGTCATGACGATGCTTTCAAAATCTTCATGGTCATGCTCTTCTTCGGTATCGTGATGCGATTTACGGTTAGCAATATCATCTTCTGCCGCTGCCTTTAATCCCAACAAAATTTCTGGGCTAATACGCCCATGCTGTGTCTCAATAATTTGCACCGCGCGTGGCACTTCTTTTTTAATGTCTTCTCGCACCTTAGCAATGCTTGCCGCATCCATCTGATCTGTTTTATTGAGGATGATTAAATCCGCACACAACAACTGATCTTCATACACTTCAGCAAGCGGATTATCATGATCGATTAAGCCAATTTCGGCTTTTTGTTTGGCAATGGCCTCATGATCATCGGCAAAATCACCCGTGGCAACGGCAGGACCATCGACGACAGCAATAACACCATCCACCGTCAGGCGCGAACGGATAGAGGGCCAGTCAAATGCTTTGACCAGCGGCTTGGGAAGCGCGAGACCAGACGTCTCTATCACGATATGATCAAACCCTCCTGGCATGGCGAGCAGTTTTTCCATCGCTGGCAGAAAATCATCAGCGACTGTGCAGCAAATACAACCGTTAGGTAATTCGATAATAGCATTTTCTGGACAGGCTTCATTGCTGCAGGCTTTCAAAATATCACCATCCACACCGACATCGCCAAATTCATTAATAAGCAGCGCAATTCGTCGTCCGCCTGCATTTTCCATCACATGTTTGATGAGCGATGTTTTCCCTGCACCTAAAAAACCGGTGACAATAGTGGTTGGAATTTTTCTAACTGTTTGCATATAATTCCTTATGAATAAGAGGTGGAAGGCGAGCAATCGTGCCGCGGCGGATAGCAGCGGGGCGTTGTTTTAGTGGTGGCGTGCCATTTTCAGAGGATGCGTACGTAGCTACATATTCAAGCACCGCCGGCGCATCTATTGCAGCATCAATATCGCCAATGATATAGCTCCATTTTCCAGGAGAAGATACGGCAATTGTGCATGGACGCTTGCACACAGACATGCATTCAACTGCATGTAGGCGAACATTTTCATGGTCATTCAGCATATTTTTAAGCACATGATGCAACTGCATACCCGGACGGGCATCACCGTGCTGGCACGTTACGCATACCGATAAATCCACCGCTTCCGGCATGGCAAACCTTTACTTTCAGGGGGTGCGTTAACGCATGCAGATAACGAAATATCCACATGCAGCCCTGCCATAGCGGGACACCCCGTCCGCAAGCAGTTTCATTGTAACGGCAGGTCTCCTGGCTTGCGAGTCTTTGCTTTCATGCGCCTTCCCAGTTTCCCAGTGGTTTATGCACGAAGCTATTCGCTTACAGTTGCGAGGGCAGCCGCGGATTTATCACCGCATTCCCTTCACCGTTTTCGTTCACCTTTATAGTGTTAATTTCAGAGGTCTGTCAATGGATTACAGGTGCCCCAACGATCATAGAAAATCATCTCTTCCAGCGGTATTTCTGGCAGCCAACCATAGGTTTTTAATTCAGGCTCGGCGGCAAAAACATCGGTATATCCTATACATAGATAAGCAATCGGCACTACATTTTCTGGCAATCCAAGGATACGCTGTACATCCTCCAGCTTAAGTATGCTCACCCAGCCTACCCCAACCCCTTCAGCGCGTGCCGCCAGCCAAAGGTTCTGAACAGCGCATACGGTACTGTAAATATCTGTCACTTCTAGCTTCCAGTGCGTCGCTCCTCTTTCACCGGACACCCGTCATTTTAGGCATTCAAG
>JAYTDB010000150.1:0-5224 GCA_043736135.1 Rickettsiales bacterium | reverse complement strand
CAATGTAGCGGCCGTAAAATTGTTGCTCGATAAGAAAGCAAACCCCAATCATGAATCCCACCTCGAAAACACACCACTTGATGCGCTAGAGCATTGCAAAGCAGATGAAGCAAAATCAGCCATAGAGGCTTTATTAAAAGCACATGGCGCAGTGCCTGTAGCAAGACATGGAAGAACTAAAACGCCTGTAAAAACAGTATCGCCAACAACTCCAGAACATTCTAAACATCCTCGCTTTGTAGAGGTAGTAACCTCAGAGGGAGCTCTTTCTATAGGAAATCGTCGTGTGGATGCTGGATTGAGCCGTATAATCATTGAAGAAGCCGCTCGTGATGCGCACGTAACCCCCGACACATTATTAAAAGCAGTACCTCAGCTGCCCGCCCCCTCTGCGCAAGCCGAGGCAACGCAAAAAAAACCAGAGCCACCTGCTCACACCTTAAATTCAAGGCTTTTGAAGGATAACGGCATTAACTCAGATGTATTACAGCGTGCCTTAGCAAAGCTTCGCAACGGCGGGAATGGCGCACCTAACCGCTAACCCTACCGCTTCCGCCCACTTCATCAAATTGTCATATTTAACCGCTTGTCCCAAAACGGTATATATAGTAAAAATATATTAACCAAACCATTGGATGATAAAACAAAAATGCGCCAACCTCCTCCGATAAAAAATGCTCCAGAATTACAAAAGCCACTTTGGCATGTGGTGTTTGTCGCCAGCTCGACAGCAGAAAAACTAAAAGACTTACAGGAAAATGCAAAAACAAAACGGCTACCCATTATTTTTGCAGACTTCCGAGAAATTTCAGGCGCCTTTCACCAAGTGGATGAGACTGGCAATAAATTTAAAGATAACGCAAAACTGAAAAGCGATTCAGTCGAAAAAATTGCTGACAAGCTTTTTAAAGATGCCCGCATCAATCAGGTGGATTCAAAATTAGGTCGCTGGTGTAATGATAATGGCTTTGCCTTTGATGCGAATAAAATGCACGTATTTACCGAAGATTCTGGTTTCAGCATGCCCCAAGAAATATGGGATAATGTCAACAAAGATGGCGTGCCACCTAAAACATTAAAGAAAATACAAGGCGATGGCCCTGCTGTTGAAACAGGACCAGTGATGAATGCAATGATGGGAGCGGGCACACTCAATCGACGCACGCAAGACGCGATGCGTAAAACACATCCAGAACGAAAAGCAACGGATCTTATCCCTGTCAAAGATTTCAGCACCGGTGTGCTTATCACCCTCGGTGATAATAGCCGCGAAACATTTTCTGCCGTTGCCAATAACTACATGATGATGAATCCAGCCCCTGCTCCGCATGGGCGGCGAGACACGAACTACGACCATATGCACCCAAGACAGAGCGATAAATCTGCTGCACAATTAGGCTCAGAATATATCACAAAATATGGCCCTCGTTCTTCGCTGGTTAATCAAATAGCAGCGCATATTAATGCAAAGCCGCTGGGGCTGAATGTCCCGTTGCCTCGTCGCCAATGGTCAACGAATTTTACCGTCGCCACATTGCATGACGGCATGGATGCACATAGCGACGCACTGAACTATTTATTCAAGCGCTCTCCCGCCATAGATGAGGAACGCAAACACGCACCCGAAATACGGCCTACGCGTTTTGACTCCGCCACGCTTCGCCCTACACTTATTACTTCGCAGCCGACAAGCGCACAAGCAGAGCAACAGCTGGCGCATGTCGAAGATATGCTGGTGGGAAGCGATGCTATCATTATGCCGCCACACAAAAATGGTGATGATGATTTGAGCCGATTCCAAGCTATCTATGATTTAATGTCGGTCGTAGTTGCCAAACAACTTAATCCACGAGATGCAAATAAACCTGTCATTCTACTTAACCATGTTGAACAGGGAAAAGGCTATTGGGACGAGGCGATTGATTTGCATTATGACCTCGCCAATCAAAACCTCACCAAAGAATATAATTTCCTGACAGAGCCAGATATCAACGGCAATAGTGCTTATGTAAAAGCACAGTCAAACGGCTATTTCCATGTTGTCACGGGCTTTGACATGGACAAGTTACATAAAGCTGCACTCACGATTTTGAATACCGAGCGGCAGGGCTATATCCCCCGCCCTACCCATCAAGAACGCACCGAGCATTTCGGCAAACCTGCAGAAAAAGATGAGCGCTTCAAGGTCGCTATTTTCTGCTCAGCGTCCTGCGAAAATACCAAGTTGAATGAATCCGTGAAAAACCTCAGTTACGGACTGGCAAAACATGATTTTGGTATCGTTTACGGCGGCGGTGATCGCTACACGATGGGCTCAATATTGGATGGCGTCCGCGAATACCGCAATGAGCTAAAAAAATCTGGTGACAGCAAAAAGGATGCTTTCGATAAAACCTATGTCGCGGGCTATAGCACAGAAACCATCGCCGTATCCGAAACGGAAAAAGGCACGCTTTCTAAAGATCTTAATTACGGCGAACTCACGAAAGACATCTATGAACGCATGGGAAAAATGCTGACTAATTCCGATGCACTAGTGATAGCCCCCGGTGGTGCGGGCACGGTGCAAGAATGGATGGCGGCAATGATATTGCACAAAACCATGCCTGAACAGTTTGGGCATAAGCCAATCATTATTTACAACCCCAAACTACTGAATGATAGCGATAAAAAGGTATGGGATGTGGCGCTAAAAACGATTGTGGGTGCCGATTACAATGAATTAACACCAGAAGAGCAGAAAAAACGCTGCACTCGCCTAGGCATTGTAGTGAAAGACACCATTGAAGACGTGCAGGCGCGCATTGAAGAGGAGCGTCGTCAATGGCATAAAACAAAAGAAACAGGCTCAACGGTAAAACACCGATAATTTCTTATTCTACTTGACCATAACCGCCTAAAACATTAGGATTTACCTCTTTTTATACCTTATTTAGGCAGCGTTTTATGAACTCGACCCCCAGTGCAAAAAGAATCCCCCCCGCAACGCAAACAGGCGTTGCGATGTCGGGTGCGGATATTATCGTCAAATCCATTTGCAATGAAGATATTGATGTGGTGTTCGGCTATCCAGGCGGTGCAGTACTTCCAGTGTACGATGCGCTGTTTCAGCAAAATCATTTGCGCCATATTTTGGTGCGCCATGAACAGGCCGCGACCCACGCCGCCGAAGGCTTTGCGCGTTCAACAGGCAAAGTCGGTGTAGTACTCGTCACTTCTGGCCCTGGCGCGACCAACGCAGTCACTGGCCTCACCGATGCGATGCTTGATTCGATTCCGATGGTATGCATCACAGGACAAGTACCCACGCATTTAATCGGTTCGGATGCCTTCCAAGAAGCGGATACTACGGGCATTACACGCTCATGCACCAAATATAATTATCTTGTGCAATCGATTGAAGAATTACCGCGCATCATGCACGAAGCATTTCATATAGCGCGCACGGGTCGCCCTGGCCCTGTTGTCGTCGATATTCCGAAAAACATCATGAACCAGATGGGCGTGTATGCGGGGAAACCCGAAATTATTCGCCCATCATATAAGCCACAAACGCAAGGTGATGCCGCGCAAGTCGAAAAAGCGATTGCGCTGATGGCGTCTGCTAAGCGTCCGATTTTTTATGTCGGTGGCGGCGTGATTAACGCGGGCGAACAAGCCTGCAAAGATTTGGCCGAGCTGATTCATCTAACTGGCTACCCGTGCACGAATACGCTGATGGGTCTGGGCGCTTTTCCAGGTTACGATCCGCAATTCGTTGGCATGCTCGGAATGCACGGTTCGTTAGAAGCCAATATGTGCATGGCCGAGTGCGATGTGATGATTAATATCGGCGCGCGTTTTGATGACCGCGTGACAGGAAAGCTCGATAGATTCTCGGTGGATTCGCTGAAAATCCACGTCGATATTGACCCATCTTCCATCAATAAAAATGTGCATGCACATGTGCCGATTGTTGGCGATGCGGGCGTGGTGATTAAGCAAATGCTTGCGCTTTGGAAGCAGAAAAAAATTCAGCCGGATAAAGCTTCGCTTTCGGATTGGTGGAAAAAAATTGAAGGCTGGAGAGCTAAGAAAAGCTTTAGCTACCAGCAAGGCAAGGACATCATCAAGCCGCAATATGCGCTCGACAGACTCAATGAGCTGAGCAAAAAATTAGAGCCTTATGTCACCACCGATGTCGGGCAACATCAAATGTGGGC
Source organism: Rickettsiales bacterium (assembly GCA_043736135.1). Lineage (GTDB taxonomy): Bacteria > Pseudomonadota > Alphaproteobacteria > Rickettsiales > SXRF01 > JAYTDB01. Next base: position 1,022 of record JAYTDB010000150.1, on the reverse strand, counting down.
GGCGCAATTTTTGAAATATGAAAAACCCTATCATTGGATGACATCGGGCGGTTTGGGCACGATGGGTTATGGCGTACCATCGGCGATGGGCGTACAAATCGCGCATCCTGATGCGCTTGTGATGTGCGTAACCGGCGAAGCATCATTCATGATGAATATTCAGGAGCTATCGACCATCGCGCAATATCGCCTGCCAGTCAAAATTCTGATTCTCAATAACCACTGCATGGGCATGGTGCGCCAATGGCAACAGATGTTCCATGGCTGCCGCTATTCGGAATCCTACATGGATTCGTTGCCTGATTTTGTGAAGCTGGCGGAAGCGTACGGCATCACGGGTTTGCAATGCTCTAAGGTGGATGAGGTTGATAGCTATATTCAAAAGATGATCGACACACCAGGGCCAGTATTACTCGACATGATCGTTGACCCTGAAGAAAACGTGTATCCAATGATTCCTGCGGGTGCCGCGCATTACGAGCTGGTACTTGGACCAACAGACGGCGACGGCAAAGGCGAAATCAAAAGCAAAGATTTATTGTAGGACACTATGGCAGATTGGGAAAACCCTGATGATCAAGCTCAATGGGGAGATAGCGACGAATATAGGCGCTCGTCAATTCCTGACCATGTAAAAAAAGCATTTGCCAGCGCAAAGTGGGGCATACAAAGAAGCAATGACAAACCGTACGCAGTAATTAAAGCAAATGATGACAAAGATAATTCCCGACTTGCGCGACTGCTCAAAGAATATTGCAAAGAATATCACATCGACTTCACCTCTACGGGCGATAATATTTATATTCAGGTATCAATACTCAACCGCCTCATACCAGAGTGGCGGGAGACAATGGACGCAGTTAATCACGAGAATGCCAATGAAGCCTTGATGGCTGATGCGGATAAACGTGCAAAAAAAGGTGTTTTCTGGACACCTTCAGAAGGCATATCGCGCGAAGTAATCTCGGAAGATCCCTCCCCCGCTGCTGAATCCACGCTTGAACCAACAAGCTTTACCCCTA
>JAYTDB010000149.1:0-2656 GCA_043736135.1 Rickettsiales bacterium | reverse complement strand
ATGCAGGCGTTGGTATCGGGCAAGCGCGATGCATTTTTTGCTGCCGAGCTACGCGCCCGCGAGCAAGCAGATATGCCGCCCTTCTCGCGCCTTGCTGCATTAATTATCGAAGGTAAAAATGAAAATGCCGTCGTCGCGCTGTGCAAGCAACTATCACAAATGGCGCGGAATGAATCGCACATCACCATCATGGGCCCTGCCCCCGCCCCGCTCTTTATGTTACGCGGGCAATATCGCTACCGCTTTTTACTCAAAGCGGGCCGCAAAGTGAATCTGCCTGACTTTGTTAAGCAATGGGTCGCCGCCGCAAACCCTCCACGCACGATAAAAGTGAGGGTAGACATTGATCCCGTGAGTTTTCTCTGATGGTTTTTTAGGGGCAGCAAAAAATCCTGTTTTTTTCAGTTGCCTTTGTGGATAAATTTGCCTAATTTGCGCCTCTCTTAAAAATAACCGCAGTAAAATTCCGTGAAATCTAGTTCTTCTGAAATCGCTGGGCGCTATGTAAACGCCTTATTTTCTCTTGCTAACGAAGCAAGCGCAGTAGCCGCTGTTGAAAAAGATTTGAATGTGCTCGCCGCTGAAGCAAGCTCACAACCAGACTTTATCCAGTTTTTAAACAACCCATTACTGACGCGCGACCAACAAAAATCGGTTATCGCTGCGCTGGCTGATAAAATCGCCGCACACGCACTCACTAAAAAATTCCTAGCCACCCTCGCTGAGCAAAATCGTCTGATTGTGCTGGTAGATGTCGCGGCACAATTCAGTAAACTCGCGCAAGAACAACGCGGCGAAGTGACTGCAGAAGTGATTTCATCAGCAAAGCTGGATGATGCACAGGCGGCAATTGTCACCGAGCAACTCAGCCGTGCGCTGAATAAAAAAGTAACGCTACATTATAGCGTTGACCCATCGCTGCTTGGCGGCATGGTGGTAAAAATTGGTAGCCAGCAGCTTGATGCTTCACTGGCAGGTAAATTAAATCGTTTAAATATCGCCCTCAAGGCGGCTTAATTTTTTAGGAGACGTGACTATGGATATCCGCCCATCGGAAATTTCGGACATTATTAAAAAGCAGATCGCCGGCTTCAACGCCGATGCGGAACTGTCAGAAACGGGCGTTGTTGTCTCCGTTGGTGACGGTATTGCTACCGTTTACGGCTTGGAAAACATCCAAGCGGGCGAGATGGTCGAATTTAACGGCGGCATGAAAGGCATGGCACTCAACTTGGCGTCTGACAATGTCGGTATCGTAATTTTTGGTGATGACCGTTCGGTTAAAGAGGGCGACATCGTAAAGCGTACTAACACCATTATGGACGTGCCAATCGGCAAAGGTTTGCTTGGTCGCGTGGTTGACGGTCTTGGCAATCCAATCGACGGCAAAGGCCCACTGAGAGATGTGACCCGCGCACGCGTGGAAATTAAAGCACCTGGCATTATTGCTCGTAAATCCGTTCATGAGCCAATGAGCACAGGCATTAAAGCAATTGACGCACTCATTCCAATCGGTCGCGGCCAACGTGAGCTTATCATTGGCGATCGTCAAACGGGCAAAACAGCCATCGCGATTGATGCGATTCTCAACCAAAAAGCAGCGAACGCTGGCACCGACGAAAGCAAAAAACTCTATTGCATTTATGTGTGTATCGGTCAAAAACGCTCAACGGTTGCGCAAGTGGTTAAAAAGCTCGAAGAGCAAGGCGCATTGCAATATACCATCGTGGTTGCAGCGACCGCGTCTGAAGCAGCTCCATTACAATATCTCGCACCTTACACGGGTGCGTCGATGGGTGAATTCTTCCGTGATAACGGCATGCACTCACTCATCATTTATGATGATTTATCAAAACAAGCCGTAGCTTACCGCCAGATGTCTTTGTTGCTCCGCCGCCCACCAGGCCGTGAAGCATATCCAGGTGACGTATTCTATATTCATTCGCGCTTGCTAGAACGCGCTGCAAAAATGTCCGATGCACAGGGTGCTGGTTCAATGACGGCACTGCCTATCATTGAAACCCAAGCGGGTGACGTTTCGGCTTACATTCCTACCAACGTGATTTCAATCACCGATGGTCAGATTTTCTTAGAAACGGAATTATTCTACAAAGGTGTTCGCCCAGCGGTAAACGTTGGTTTGTCAGTATCTCGCGTAGGTTCTGCAGCACAAATCAAAGCGATGAAACAAGTAGCGGGTTCGATTAAACTTGAACTTGCTCAATATCGTGAGATGGAAGCATTCGCGCAGTTTGGTTCAGATCTTGACCCAGCGACGCAAAAATTGCTTGCGCGTGGTCAGCGTCTCACTGAACTGCTCAAACAACCGCAATACTCACCGCTTTCTACAGCGGAACAAGTTTGCGTGATTTACGCAGGCGTAAAAGGCTTCTTAGATAAAGTGGCGACGCGTGATGTGAGTAAATTTGAAACCGCATTGCTCGGTGAACTTCGCAGCGTACATAAAGAAATTATTGACGAAATCACAACCAAGTCGATGCTGACCGATACAGCAGAAGCGAAGCTGAAAGCTGTGATTGAAGCACTTGTAAAACGCTTTGGATAATAAGTAGATGCCTAGTTTAAAAGACCTAAAAAACCGTATCAAATCGGTAAAAAGCACGCAGAAGATCACCAAAGCCATGAAGATGGTGGC
>JAYTDB010000148.1:0-1866 GCA_043736135.1 Rickettsiales bacterium | reverse complement strand
TGGCGATGTATTGGTCATCGCAGGGAAGGGGCATGAAAAAGTACAAATTGTTGCGGGCGTAGAATATCCATTTGATGATGTGATGGTGGCGCGCGCGGCAGCGGGGGAATAAACGTGATGGCGCTGTGGAATGAACAAACAGTCGAGCAGGCAACTGGTGGTATGGTGAGCGGGCATTTTCATGCCTCTCGCGTGGAAATTGATAGCCGTAAAATTCAGCTCGGTGATTTGTTTGTGGCTATCAAAGGTGACCGTGTGGATGGGCATCATTATGTTGCCGATGCGTTTGCGCGTGGTGCGGTGGCGGCGGTGGTCACGCATATTCCTGATGGTGTGCCGCATAAAGCATCCTACGTTGTAGTACCCGATACGCTGAGAGCTTTGGAGCAATTAGGGCATTTTGCGCGGGCGCGTAGTAAAGCGAAAATTGTGGGAATTACTGGCAGCGTGGGAAAAACCAGCGCTAAAGAGATGATGAAATTGGCATTGGCCGCACACGGAAAAACTTATGCTACGAACGGTAATTATAACAACCATATCGGCACGCCGCTAAATCTTGCAAACTTGCCGCCAGAGTGGCCATTTGCAGTGCTGGAAATGGGCATGAATCACGCGGGCGAAATTTCGCATCTGACAAATATGGTAAAGCCTGACATCGCCATCATCACAACGGTGGATGCGGTGCATTTAGAATTTTTTGACTCGGTAGATGCAATTGCTGATGCGAAAGCAGAAATTTTTGAAGCAGTTAATTCAGGCGGTTTCGCGCTGCTGAATCGTGACAATATTTATTATGAAAAATTGCGGGCTGCGGCAAAATTGCGCGGTATTGAGCAGATCTATTCTTTTGGTGAACACCCGCAAGCCGATGCAACACTAATTGCTTATGAGCCGACAATCCAAGGCTGTGGAATATCGGCGCAAATTCGTGGAAAAGAATATTGTTATACATTGGCGGCAACGGGCAAGCATTTCGCGACGGCATCCCTTTCGGTATTGCTCGCTTGCGATGTGTGGGATTTGCCGCTTGCGGCTTCAGTTCAAGCTTTGGCGGAATATTCCGAAGTGGAAGGTCGTGGAAAAACTACGCCGCTTATGCTTGAAAAAGGCAAAGCGTGGCTGGTAGATGATAGCTATAATGCTTCACCCGCGTCGATGCGCGCGGCATTTAGCAAGCTCGATGAGCTGTGGCAGATGCAAGGAAAAAAAGGCCGCAAACTACTTGCGCTGGGTGATATGCGTGAATTAGGCGATGGTGCACCAGCGATGCATGCAGCACTTGCGGATGATATTATAGCGCTCGCCTTTGACAAAGTATTCACGGCAGGTGCGCTTATGCAGCATTTATATTCGGCTCTGCCGACTGAAATGCGTAGCACCCATATGATGGAAGCGGCACAACTCTTGCCTTTATTGCAAAAAAGCTTGCAACCAGATGATCTATTGTTGATAAAAGGTTCGCATGGCAGTCTGATGTATCAACTGGCTGCCAGTTTGAAATCATCGCTCGTTTCGGAGAAAAAATATGCTGTATAATTTGCTTTTGCCGTTCGTGAGTGAGTTCCAATTTTTGAACGTATTTCGCTACATCACTTTTCGCAGCGGTGGCGCAATTTTTACCTCGTTGATGATTTGTTTTTATATCGGCCCAAAAGTGATTCGTTGGTTAAAATCCAAGCAGGGCGAGGGGCAGCCGATTCGTTTGGATGGCCCTGAATCGCACTTGATTACCAAAAAAGGTACGCCGACGATGGGCGGGGTGATGATTTTATTTTCGTGGTTGGTCGCGTGTTTATTATGGGCGGATTTGAGCAATAAATATGTCTGGGTGGTATTGCTATCTACGCTGGGTTTTGGCGCGATTGG
>JAYTDB010000147.1:0-4986 GCA_043736135.1 Rickettsiales bacterium | reverse complement strand
CGCCTGCACAGCCAGATTAACCGAGTGATCTATCGCCCCGCGCAAGGCATACACCATCCCAATCGGGTTCACCGAAGTCTCTTCACCTGCCAAATGCTTGTGATATTGGTCGGAAATCGTGCCGTGGCTGGCTTCAAATTCCATAATTTTCTCGCCGTTCGCTTTAAGCCCAGTGAGTGCAGAGGAAATAAAGCCTGGCGATTTATAGATTTGCGCTTGCAGATCGGTAAAAATATCGCCGTCATAATTATGCGCGACCATACCAAATCCGCCATCTTTCCACGCAGCCATTTTCATCACCCCATCATCGGTGAGCAGATGACGCAATTCGCCGCCAGAGTTCTTCAGCAAGCCTTTTTCAGTAAACGCGGCCTTATAATCGGCATCAAAAATTTCTTTGTGAATACGCCAAAAATCTTCCTGCCACTTGAACACGGTTTTTTTCGTGGTCACCACAGGCATAACCCCTGCTTCCAAGCAACGTTTGAAGAAATGGTGGGCGAGCAACTCAACATTATCATACGGGTTATGGTAGGTCACAACCGCATTCAGCTTATCGGACAGCTTGCGCTCGTCAACAATCGTCTTGACGCCCGAAGCATCGGTATGAATCGTTTTAACAGAACCCGCACCAAGCATTTTTGCGCCTGCGCCATATTCTCCGCCCACCGCATGACGGCAAAACAACACAGGATTTTTATAGCCCATCTGCGATTCCAAACCTTTTACGGTAATTGTATCGCGGTCGATGGAATAGCCATTCCACGCCATCCGCATCTTGCCATTTGGCGAACCGAGTGCGGTTTTCAGCCCCATTTCACGCACCTGATCGCCGGTTGGGGTAATGGTCGGTTCTTTAAAAATCGCGCCTATGGCCGTTCCCGCATCAATCGCATCTTTCAGCACTTTATCGCCAGAATCATCGCGAGATTTGCAGGAAAGATCAAAAAATTGCCATTTACTGGTGTCTAAATAGGGATCTACCCAAGCGGATAAAATCATTTTCATCACTTCACGGGTCATTTCTTCGCCAGAAATATACACCATCGGAGGAGCGGGAAGTTTATTTTGCATAATATTCCTTTTTTATCATTCCCGCGAAGGCGGGGATCCATTTAGAGGTTGTATTATACAAGCAGGAAAGTTAAATTTTCCTTATGACAGAAGAACAAATTATGGACCCACGCCTTCGCGGGGGCCTACCCATCATTACCCTCATCCGCCCACAAATGGGAGAAAACATTGGCGCCGTCGCGCGTGCCATGAGCAACTTTGGCTTGTCTGAGCTACGTATCGTTGCACCTCGCGATGGATGGCCGAATGACGCGGCGATTGCGATGGCGGCGCACGCCGCCCCCATCATTCACGGCGCCACCATTTATGATGACGTGCCAACAGCACTGGCAGATATTCAACATGCTTACGCCGCCACTGCCCGCCCGCGCGATGTTGAAAAACGTGTCCTCACCCCTACGCAGGCAGTCGGCGAACTCAACCAAACGGGTAAAAAAACAGCCTTCGTGTTTGGCCCCGAACGCACGGGCCTTACCAATGATGATTTGAGTTTTTGTCACACGATTATCACCATTCCTACCGATGTGAATGCATCGCTCAACATCGCCCAATCTGCCGTTATCCTTGGTTATGAGTGGTTCAAACACCAGACCGATGACCAGATACTGAGCGCCAAAAAATCATCGGAAACAGCACCGCTCGAACAGTATGAGCAATTCTTCAAACGGCTTGAGACTTCGCTCGACAGCACTGATTTTTTTAAGGTAGCCGAAAAAAAACCTGCTATGATGCAAAATATTAAAGCCATGTTTTTACGCGCATCCCACAGCGAACAAGAATTGCGGACACTACACGGCATACTCACGGCACTAAAAGAAGAAAACGCTCCATGACGATCCACTCTATTTTATTTGTCTGCACCGGCAATATTTGTCGTTCTCCCACCGCTGATGCCGTCATGCGAAAACTCGTACCACAGCTAAACATCGACTCCGCTGGCACGCATGATTACCATGTCGGTGAAGCCCCCGACCCGCGCAGCATCAAAGCAGCAGAACCACGCGGCTATGATTTATCGCCGTTGCGCGCCCGCAAGGTAGAACGCGCCGATTTCAACCGCTTTGAGCTTATTTTAGCGATGGATGCGGGACATTATCACGCATTATCCATGCTCCGCCCAAAAAATTCCAAAGCGGAACTCGCACTATTTCTAGACTATGTTGGCATGGGAAGTGCTGACGTTCCCGACCCGTATTACGGCGGCAGCAAAGACTTTGATGCCTGCGTGGACTTGGTAGAAGAAGCGTGTGGGAAGCTAATGGTTAAAATCACCAAATAACGCTAATGCGTCAGTCGTTTTATAGTTGTTTGAGAAAGGAATTTCCCAAGGAAGGTAAGGCGATGTGTATAACACATACATGAGCCGTAGCCTGACGATGGGAAAACCTTAAATCAAGCGACTAGAGCTAATACGTAAACTGCTCTTTGATGATGCGCTCTTCAAGGTTGTGCTCAGGATCAAACAACAGCGATACACCTGACTTGCGTTGCTCACTCACCATCACTTCGGCAACATCCCCAAATTCCGTGAAATCCGCCACCGCATTCACAGGGCGTTTTTTACTTTCAAGAATATTGAAACTCACCGATGCGCTATGCGGCAAAAGCGCGCCACGCCAACGACGCGGGCGGAATGGAACGAGCGGCGTTAGTGCAATCACATTTGCGCCATGCGGAATAATTGGCCCACCGGCAGAGAAATTATATGCCGTACTGCCCGCAGGGGTGGCGAGCAAAATACCATCGCAAGTCAATTCTTTTAAGCGCACCACATGATCCACCGAAACGCGAATTTTTGCCGCCTGCCGACCCTGACGGAACAACGATACCTCGTTGAAAGCAAGTGCTTGCACCTCTTTGCCATTCGTTTTACGTGCGTACATATGGAACGGATAAAGCGTCGATGGGCGGGAATTATTGATGCGCTCCATCAAATTTTCAACATTATGCTGGTTCATCAAAAATCCAACCGTACCGCAATTAATGCCGTAAAACGGTAGTTTGAGCTTCATATATTTATGCAAAGATTGCAGCATGAAACCATCGCCACCGAGCACAACAACCACTTGCGCGCTACCGCGACGCTTGGTCAGCGGCGATAAAGTAATATGCTTTTTGATTTCTTTTAACGCGGCTTGCGCTTTCGGATTTTCATCAGCAATACAAGCGATTCGGGTGAAGGTCATGGTGAGTTACGAGTTCTGAGTTACGAGTTCTGAGTAAGATTCTACACGAGTCGCTTGCAACTCACAACTCACAACTCGGAACTCGGAACTAAGCACTTCGGCGAACTAACGCAATAATATAAGAAAGATTTTCAACTGGATTATCATCAGATGCGTGTAACAATTGCTCTACCACATTGTTCGCATAGCGCGCTTTGCCTGGGCGTTCGCCCATCTCCGCCAAATCACGTACCACTTTAAGCAGCATTTTTACCGCGGGGAACATCGCCTCTGGCAACCCTGATTTATTATACAGCGCACGAAAACCCAAATCGCCTTTGTCAGCAATTAACAATCGCGCGTTTTTAGAAGGAATATTCGACAAACGCGCCAAACTTGCTTCAAAAAAGGCAAAATTACCCTGACATAGGGAGCTCAAAATCATTGATGGCGTTAAATTATCACCCGCCTGCATTTGCAATACCAGCTTATCGATAGATTCATCATCGTCCACACCACGAAGTATATCAAGCGTCTCAGATTCACGCGTCGCAGCAACCGGCGCGCTAATTTCTTCATCGCTCAGCTTGTATTTTTGCTTTAAATTATCAGCAAGCGAACCAGAGACCATCGTCACCAGTTTTTCTACCGCAGATAGCGGCAAGCGTGGACGTGCACTCAGCGTTTCAATCATCCCCGCATTATCACGGTTTTGGTCAATAATAGCGGCAATATCATCATCCGAAATCTCCGCGCCACTATTGCTTACAATCGTGGCAGTCACCTGATCATTGCCCGTTGAAAGTAGCGCATTACTCACCAATTGCGATATTCTACGACGCTTTGACATCGCCAAGAAACGCGTCACCGTTTTACTGGCCTGCACCAGTTCCAATAAGTCAGCATCCGTCAATACTTCAGAAAATTGTAAAATAGGCAGTGAAACCACCTCAACATCACGCGCCATTTTAAGCACGATATCACGCGGAATCAGGATGCTGTCTTTGATTTGCTCGGCAAGAGTAGCTCGAACACGCACCTCGGTATCCCGCAACAAAAGCCTAAAAATTTGCTCAGCAACCTTGAATTCGCGCTCTTGCAAGCCTTCCGATATATAAGCGTCTGATATTTTTTTGGTAATATCAACACGGGTTTGTGCAGATGCATCATCTAACAGACGGCGGATATCCTCCGGCGACAACGCAAGCGCATTAGATGCCGCAAGATTTGGCGTTTCAGTTATAACTTTCCCGAGCAATTTTCCCCCCTGCTATCGACAGTAAATATTCCATGTTATCAATAGAACGATGGTAGCCTTCGCGGTAGATTCTATCAATCACCTTTTTACGAAAATCATGTGATTTTTCCAAACCATAATCTGATTCTTCCAAACTAAGATTCAACATGATGCGAATACCATCCGAAAAACCTTCTGGCATTTTTGCCGCTGTGTAAATTGAACGAAACCCAAGCTGCCCGGCATCACTCATCAGAATACGTGCATTCACACGCGGCACACCCGCTAGTCGCGCAATCCCCGCTTCAAATACATTCACATTACCCATGCATAATGCACGAATCAAAAAGGAATGGCTCAAACGACCCGTTAACAGCAATTGCTCCACCAAATCTTCCACCTGATCATCATTTTGAGGGTCAAAATTACTATTCGCTGGAATAAAGCTCAACAGTTCCCATTCACGCGCATCTCCAGACGCACGGGATGCTATCGGATCGCTGACCTTAT
>JAYTDB010000146.1:0-3647 GCA_043736135.1 Rickettsiales bacterium | reverse complement strand
AACGTGTTGCAAAGAAATTTGTATCAATCGGTTCTTGTTTCAGGCTCAGCATACGGCAGACAATATGCGATTGCGGATTCAGCATCCCCACGCCAATATATTCGCCACGCTCATTTTCCACCCGCGCAAGACTACCCGCTTGCGCCGTTTGCCACTCAGACGATGCCACCACCATATGCGTCATCAGCCACGGTGCACCGTTCATCACGTCTTTTTGGTGAGCTTTGTGGATTCGCAGTGTAATCATAAAGCTTTGTCATTCCTGCGAAAGCAGGAATCTCGAAATCCCAGCTTTCGCTGGGATGACGCTTGTCCGTTAAGCTGCACGACTAGTCAACTTTAAGAAAATATCTTCCAATTTTGGTTCACGCGTGGTGAGATCACGCACAGAAACACCCGCCTGCTGCACCTGATCCAACACCTGTTGAATCGGTGTTTTGCTCGGTTGATAGGTGATCACCAATTTGCCTTCGCTATTGATTCGCGCATCAATGTCTGCAAGCTTTGCAGGCAACACGGCAAGCGGCTCAGGAGCGGAAATCACCAACTCTTTCGTATCAAAACTTTTCAGCATATTGACCTTTGAATCACACGCCACCACTTCACCATGATTAATCACGGCGATGCGATCACAAAGCGTTTCCGCCTCTTCCAGATAATGGGTAGTGAGCAGCACTGTCGTGCCATTTGCATTTAATTCTTTTACATAGGCCCAAAGCTGATTGCGTAGTTCTACGTCAACGCCCGCAGTCGGTTCATCCAAAATAAGGACAGGCGGCTGATGCACCAACGCTTTGGCAACCAACAAACGACGGCGCATACCGCCGGATAATCGGCGTGAGTTGACATCCGCCTTATCGGTTAATCCCAGCGCATCAATGATTTCTTGCGTGCGGCGTTTTGCCTTCGGCACACCGTAATATCCCGCATGAATATCAAGCGCTTCACGCACGGTGAAAAATGTATCGAGAATTAATTCTTGCGGCACAACACCAATCGATGAGCGTGCTTGGCGCATATCGGTCAGGATATCATGGCCGCAGATTTTTACTTCGCCCGACGTCTTCAGCACCAACCCCGCCATGATGTTAATCATCGTCGATTTGCCAGCACCGTTTGGCCCGAGCAGCGCAAAAAACGACCCACGCGGAATCTCAAGGCTAACGCCCTTCAACGCTTCTTTGGTCTGCCCTGATTTTTTATCGATATAGGTTTTACGTAGGTCCGTAATTTCAATCGCAGGCGAGGTCATGCTTCGCTCTCTGCATAGGGATTTTTGTTTTTCTTCACCGCAAGGCGAATCGGCGTACCGTTTAAACTAAAGCGCTCGCGCAAACCATTCACCAAATAGCGCAAATAATTTTCAGGCACTTCATTCAAATTCGAGAAGATAACAAAGCTCGGCGGACGCGCTGATTTCTGCGTCATGTAGCGAATTTTCAAACGACGGCCTGATACCAACGGCGGCGTGTGTGATTCAATCATCACTTCCAGCCAGCGGTTCAGTTCACCCGTACCAATTTTCGTATTCCACACTGCATAAGCATCAAAACACTCATGGAATAATTTGCCGATATTATAATTATTCTCGCCAGAGATAGGCACAACAGGCACGCCTTTAATTTGCGGCAACACTTTTTCAAAACGCTGGCGGAACGCTTTAATAAACAAATCTTTTTCTTTCACCGTATCCCATTTATTAATCGCGATGACCATCGCCCGACCTTCAGATTCCACCAATGCGGCAATCATATTATCCTGTTTTTCTAGCGGTTGTTCTGCATCCATCACCACCACACACACTTGCGCATATTGAATCGACCGCAACGTATCACCGACCGCCATTTTTTCGAGCTTTTGATTCACGCTCGCGCGTTTACGCATCCCCGCCGTATCGACCAGCTTAATGGTGCGGCCCTCAAATTTATATTCCACCGAAATCGAATCACGCGTGATACCCGCTTCGGGGCCCGTAAGCACACGATCTTCACCCAAAATACTGTTAATGAGCGTGGATTTTCCTACATTCGGACGCCCGATGATGGCGATAGAAATTTCTGGTGCTGCGCCCTCATCCACCTCCGCACCTTCTTTCGCAAAAGGCACCAATGCAGCATATAAATCGCCCATGCCTTCGCCGTGTTCAGCAGAAATAGCAATCGGTTCACCAAGTCCCAAACGATGTGCATCAAGAATCGTTGGAATTGCCGTTTTACCTTCGGATTTATTGACGCATAACAATAATGGTTTTTTGCTTTTACGCAGCATCCGCGCGAAATCTTCATCGACTGGCGTGATACCTGCGCGACCATCGACCACGAGCATAATCACATCGGCTTCTTTGGCGGCGATCAGCGTTTGCTCCGTCATCCGCGCTTGCAGAGTACCCTCTTCCGCTTTATCAATCCCCGCCGTATCCATCACGGTGAATTTTAAGTCAGCAATGCTCGCAACACTCTCCCTGCGGTCACGCGTAACACCAGGCTCATCGTGCACAATCGCGTGATGCTTGCCAGTTAGGCGGTTAAATAGCGTGGATTTCCCCACATTGGGGCGACCGATAATCGCAAGAGTAAAACTCATTTCAGTTCAACCAATTCTGCCGCTTTATTGACTAAATATATTTTTCCATCGGCCACAATTGGCGCTGCCGAAACATCATTCGGCACATCAATGGTTTTAGACGTATCACCCGTTGCCGCGTCCACCAATATCATTTCGCCTGCGGAACTGACTAGGGCTAACTTATCATTTACCAGCACAGGTCCGCGCCATACGATTGGGTAGAGTTTGCGTTTTTCATCATGGTAGCTGGTGAGTTGTTTCGTCCAACGAATGCTGCCATCGTATTTCAGCATCGCGATTAACGTATTTTCTTCGCTGACAACGAACACATAATCACCCGATACCCACGGCGTGTTGATTGATGAAATGGGTTTTTCCCATAATGGCTGGCCGTTAATGATATTAAATACCGAGAATGCGCCGCCGCTAGAAATCGCAAATACCACCGCATCATCGACCACGGGATCACCCGCAACACCGCTAAATATCACGTTTGCCGAGGTTTTCCGCGTTTGCGAAAGTGACGTGCGCCACGCCTCTTCACCCGTATCAAGCTTCAGCGCGTAAAGTTCACCCGATGCGTAAGGCACAATCACCATGCCACCTGCAAATGTAGGCGATACTGTGTTCAGCAACCCCGCCATCTCGCTAATGCCGCGATGCGTCCATAATGTTTTTCCTGTCGCTATATCTAGCGCAAATGTTTGGCTTTCAATCGACGTCACCACCATCACACCATTTTTCACACGCGGTGCAGAGCGCAGCGGAATGCCCAAATCACGCGTCCATACTGTTTCGCCTGTGCCAATATTAATCGCCGCCGCAATCCCCAAACCAGATACCGCATACAGCTTGTCATCTTGCGCTGCCAAACCGCCACCGAGCACTTCTTTTTCGTCTTTATCGACCAACGCTTCTGACGTCCAAACCTTATGGTTTAGCAATATCAAATCATGCGCAGAAATATGCCCCGTGCCATCCATCGCGAATATTTTACCCGCAGCGACAACCGGTGCTGGCGTTGTTGTTTGTGGGAATTCATCACCGTCCCCAATGCTGGTACGATGTTCATCAGACAAATC
>JAYTDB010000145.1:0-3039 GCA_043736135.1 Rickettsiales bacterium | reverse complement strand
GTGTTCACACCAATTTTGCTCTTGCGATTGCGGCGACGGGACGCCTCTCATCATCTGATCCGAACGTGCAAAATATTCCGATTCGCAGCGAAGAAGGCCGCAAAATCCGCGAAGCGTTTATCGCCGAAGAAGGCAATTTATTATTATCCGCCGATTACTCGCAAATCGAGCTGCGCTTGCTTGCGCATATGGCAGACATCCCGACCTTAAAAGATGCATTCCGCAACGGCGATGATATTCACGCGATAACCGCCAGCAACGTGTTTGGCGTGCCGATGGCAGAGATGACGAGTGATTTACGACGCAGCGCAAAGGCGATTAATTTCGGCATTATTTATGGGATCAGCGCACATGGTTTGTCACAGCAACTCAGCATCGGAAGAAGTGAAGCCGCAGGCATCATCGAGCGTTATTTCGCGCAATATCCAGGCATCAAAGATTACATGGAGTCATGCAAAGAATTCGCGCGCGCGCATGGCTATGTACAAACCTTATTTGGTCGCCGTTGCCACACACCGATGATTAATGACAAAAACGGTGCGCGCCGCCAATTTGCTGAACGTGCCGCCATTAATGCGCCGCTGCAAGGCACCGCTGCCGACATCATCAAACGCGCGATGATAACCATTGATGCGATTCGCCCTGCACCCTTTCGGATGTTGTTACAAGTACATGATGAATTGATTTTTGAAGCACCCGAAGCGAAGGTGGAATCCGTAAAGCCCATTATAAAAAAGGCGATGGAAAACGCCGCGCAACTATCGATTCCACTCACCGTTGAGATTGGCAGTGGCAGACACTGGAACGACGCCCACTAAAGGCTTTTTGGAGCGAATACCGCCCTCTTGAGATGCAGATTTCTTGACCGTTTCCTTAAATACATGTGGCTTAAAATACGGGTTTTTTTCTAAAGCTGGTGCCAATTGTTCGACAATGGTTTTTACGTCTTTTTCTAAGATAGGCTTACCGCCTGATTCATATTCATATAGCCGAGAGGCTGAGCAGCCCAAAGCCTTGCTCAACACGACTTGTGTAACGCCCGCCATCTCGCGATAGGCTTTTAATAATGCTCCTGCATTTGGCAACGCATCAGCAGCCAATACAGGAAAGCATAACGCGACAAAATGGTCTCGCTCCTTATCACTAAGTTTCAGCGCAGTGCTAATGCCCATCAATTTTGATTCATCCATGCGTATGCTCCGCTGAAGCCAGCTGTTGATGGTGCCTGCATCAACAGCAATCGCGCTGCCTAACGTAGCCACATCCACTTCGTTTCTATGCAGCGCTTCTTGTAAAAAAATAACCTCGTCAGGGCTATTGCATAAAGAATGTGAGGCGGGTAATTCGCCCCCAAACGCTATGGTTGGCCGCCCCATTCTTAGCCGCGAATTATTGATGGCCTCTTTAAATAATCCAGCATTAAAATAGGGATTCTTTTTTAATAATGCAGTCAGGGTTTTTATAACAGTATCAACCCGTTCTTTGGGGATGGTCTGCGCGCCCGTCTCCCACAAAGAGAAATTATTCGTAGTACCTATGCCGAGTTCTTTACCCAGCTCAGACTGTGATAGCCCTGCCAATTCACGATAGGTTTTTAGCAATGCCCCCGCCTGATTTCTTTTGGGAAGCTGACGTAAATTTTCTTCATCCAACATGGGAAATCGTAGGAGCGTCAACGCACGCGTTTCATCCACATTAAGAGCTAATTTTTTTGCAATAACTTCTATCTCAGGGCCAGAAAAATCAACGCCGCGCGTCCAGCTATACACCTTCCCACGCGCAATACCCGTATTACTCGCCAGCTCATTTGGATTTGTACCCGCAAGCGTGATTGCCGCTCGCAAAAACGCTGCCGCATTTGGACAATTTTGTAGTGCTGGACGGATGGCTAAGGTCATATTAATAAACATTAACCATAATGCACTGATTTGTCAATTGATTATGCCTTAAATGACGTGAATATCGGTTGTAATCTGTCTTTTCCCTTCTATAATCTGCCTCTTTAAAAATTCTAATAAGGCGTTTCTGTGTCATCATTTCGTGATAAATTAAAAGATATCGTTATTTCGGGAAAGCTGGTTCACCCTATCGTTGAGGGTGGTAAAGGCGTTAGTGTTACCAACGGCAATACGGCAGGCGCATTCGCCGCCGCGGGTGCTGTTGGCACATTTTCAGGCGTAAACGCCGATAGCTTCGATGAAAATGGCAAACTCGTTCCTTACGTTTATACAGGAAAAACCCGTCGTGAACGTCACGCAGAATTAATTGCACTTTCGTCTGCGGGTGGTATCGCCCAAGCCAAAATTGCCCATGATATTTCGGGCGGTCGCGGTCGCGTTCACACCAACGTGCTGTGGGAAATGGGTGGCTGCGAACAAATTTTGGTGAACATGCTGGAAGGCGCTAAGGGGCTCATTCACGGCGTCACTTGTGGCGCAGGTATGCCTTACAAACTCGCGGAAATCGCTGCACATTATCAAGTACATGCGCATCCGATTATCTCTTCAGCACGAGCGTTTAATGCGCTGTGGAAGCGTGCTTATTCAAAATATCCTGAATGGCTCGGCAGCGTCGTTTATGAAGATCCGTGGCTAGCGGGTGGACATAATGGCTTATCTAATGCAGAAGACCCTAACAAGCCGCAAGATCCTTACCCTCGCGTGGCGGAACTCCGCAAAACCATGAATAGCTTTGGCTTGCAAGAAGTGCCGATTATTATGGCGGGTGGCGCATGGCACCTGAAAGATTGGGAACATTGGCTCGACAACCCTGAAATTGGGATGATTGCTTTCCAATTCGGTACACGCCCGATTTTGACCAAAGAAAGCCCCGTATCTGATGAGTGGAAACGCCGCTTGATGACATTAACTGAGGGCGATGTATTCTTGAATAATTTCTCACCGACGGGTTTTTATTCTTCAGCCGTGAATAACAGCTTCATCAAAGAATTGCGCGGCCGCTCAGAGCGTCAGATTGAATATCGCACTGAGCCAGAAGCATTATTCACTGAGCCGCTTCCTGTTGGTGCCCGTGGTCGCC
>JAYTDB010000144.1:0-3077 GCA_043736135.1 Rickettsiales bacterium | reverse complement strand
GTTTATTCGCCAGCCATGACTGATTTTATTTTTATGGTGCGCGACACGTCATACATGTTTGTGACCGGGCCTGATGTGGTGAAAACCGTAACCAATGAGGTGGTGACAGCTGAAGAGTTGGGCGGGGCAGCAACGCACACGCAAAAATCATCAGTTGCCGATGGTGCCTATGACAATGATATTGAAACGCTAGAACAGGTGCGTAGGCTGTTTGATTTTCTGCCGCTGAACAATTCCGAAAAACTTCCAACCCGCCCATTTTATGATGACCCTGATCGTTTGGAAATGAAACTCGATACACTTATTCCCGATAGCGCGGCCAAGCCTTATGATATGAAAGAGCTCGTTTTGGCGTTGGCAGACGAGGGTGATTTTTTCGAAATCCAAGAAGCCTTTGCCCGCAATATCATCACGGGGTTCATTCGCATTGAAGGGCAAAGCATTGGCGTTGTGGCCAACCAGCCGCAATTTTTAGCAGGCGTTCTGGATATTGACTCGTCCCGCAAAGCCGCGCGCTTTGTGCGCTTCTGCGATGCATTCAACATCCCGCTTCTGACATTGGTTGATGTGCCTGGATTTCTTCCAGGCACCGCGCAGGAATATGGCGGTGTGATCAAGCAGGGAGCAAAACTGTTGTTTGCTTATGCGCAAGCCACCGTGCCGATGGTGACATTGATCACCCGCAAAGCATATGGCGGTGCATATGATGTGATGGCATCAAAACACATTGGTGCCGATGTCAATTATGCCTGGCCCACAGCAGAAATTGCGGTGATGGGAGCTAAGGGGGCAACAGAAATAATCTATCGCTCGGAACTGGGAGACAGAGATAAAATTGCAGCGCGCACCAAAGATTATGAAGACCGTTTTGCTAACCCATTCGTAGCGGCAGAGCGCGGCTTTATAGACGATGTGATTATGCCTCACACATCACGCAAGCGGATTGCCAGAGCTTTTGCGTCACTCCGCAATAAGAAAATGCAAACGCTGCCAAAGAAACATGACACGATGCCACTATGAAAATGTTCAAAAAAATTCTCATCGCTAATCGCGGCGAAATTGCTTGTCGTGTCATCACCACCGCAAAGTTGATGGGCATTAAAACTGTTGCTGTCTATTCAGAGGCAGACCGCGATGCGCTGCATGTGAAATTAGCAGATGAAGCGGCATACATTGGGCCAGCGCCCGCAAGCCAATCCTATCTGGTAATTGATAATATTTTAAAAGCAGTTCAGCAATCTGGGGCTGAAGCCGTGCACCCCGGCTATGGGTTCTTATCTGAAAATCCAAAGTTTGCTGAGGCTTTAGAAAAAGCTCACATCGTTTTCATCGGCCCGCCTGTGAAAGCCATCCAGGCGATGGGCGATAAAATTACGTCTAAGAAGTTAGCCGCCGCAGCGGGTGTGAACATCGTCCCCGGATTCATGGGGCTGATTGATGACGAAGCCCACGCTGCAAAGACAGCAAAAGAAATTGGCTATCCCGTGATGATCAAAGCCTCGGCTGGCGGCGGCGGCAAAGGAATGCGTATTGCTTGGAACGACGCCGAAGCGAAAGAAGGTTTTTCACTTTCAAAAAGCGAAGCCAAATCTTCATTTGGCGATGATCGTATTTTCATTGAGAAATTCGTAACACAACCGCGCCACATCGAAATTCAAGTGCTGGGCGATGCGCATGATAATATGGTTTATCTGGGTGAGCGTGAGTGCTCCATCCAACGCCGCAACCAAAAGGTAATTGAAGAAGCGCCGTCGCCGTTTTTAGACGAGGCCACAAGGAAAGCGATGGGCGAACAGGCCGTAGCGCTCGCTAAAGCTGTTGGATATACGTCAGCGGGCACCGTTGAATTCATTGTCGATGACAAACGAAATTTCTTTTTTCTCGAAATGAATACGCGTTTGCAAGTAGAGCATCCCGTCACAGAACTCGTTACAGGAATAGACATTGTCGAGAAAATGATCCGCGTTGCAGCAGGCGAAAAATTAGGTCTGAAACAGAGCGATATTAAAATGAATGGCTGGGCTATCGAGTCCAGGCTCTACGCCGAAGACCCACATCGCAACTTCCTGCCATCAATCGGCCGCCTCACGCGTTACATACCGCCGAGCAATGGCGACAATAGCGACGGAACGCTGGTTCGTAACGATACTGGTGTTTACGAAGGGGGCGAAATTTCCATCCATTACGACCCCATGATCGCCAAGCTTTCCACCTGGGGTAAAACCCGCGAAATCGCGATTGATGCAATGAGTGTGGCGCTTGACGAATTTGAAATTGAAGGCATAGCGCATAATTTGCCGTTTCTTTCTGCGGTGATGCGCAATGAGCGGTTTCGCTCAGGCAACATCACAACAGCTTTTATTGCCGAAGAATTCAAAGACGGTTTTCATGGCGTCGAAGTAACTGATGAAGAATATCGCCACCTCGCAGCGATTGCTGTTTCAGTGCATTTCGAAACTGAAACGAGGGCCGCCAAACATTCAGGCGTGCTTGACAATCATAAGCGTCGAATAGGTTTTGAATGGGTCGTTGTATTTCCCAGTCACAGTTTTAAATCAACGATCCTGCCGGTGAGTGGCGGCGCGCAAGTGCGGATTGGCGATGGTCCGATCAATCATATTGAGCACAATTGGACACCCGGACAAACGCTGGGTGAATTTGCATTTGCAGATGGATTGATGCGTTGTAAAATTGAATTGACACCTAAAGGCTACCGGCTGCGCTATGGTGGCGCGGAATTATTGGTAAAAGTTTACACGCCGCGCGTTGCAGAACTTGCGAAACTTATGCCAATCAAAAAGCCAAAAGATACATCCAAGTTTTTGCTATGCCCAATGCCCGGCCTGTTGCGTGCTCTATATGTGAACGTTGGTGGTGTGGTCGAAGCAGGCCAGCCCATTGCAATGGTTGAAGCGATGAAAATGGAAAATATTTTGCGAGCTGAACGAAAAGCAAAAGTCAAACGCGTCGCGGCGCAAGTCGGTGCGATACTCAGCGTTGATGAACTGATAGTGGAATTTGAATGACCAAGAAGTCGCTTTCAGATTGGGAGAAGCTGGCCACTAAAGAAGTGAAAG
>JAYTDB010000143.1:0-2510 GCA_043736135.1 Rickettsiales bacterium | reverse complement strand
CAAGCTGGATGAGGCGATGGTTGCTGGTCGTATATTGGTTGATGAGAACCAATTTACCAATGAAAAAGGCAAAACGATTAAATATCGCAGCTGTTTCTTGCCGTTTGGCAATGAAGCAAAAGGTATTACACATTTTATTATCGGTTTATCGGATAACGGTTAGGTCAAAAATATGAAAAACGAAACATTGCTTGCTACACTCGGCTCATCGCCTGATGATCATCATGGGGTGGTGAATTTACCGACTTACCGCGCATCAACGATTCTATTTCCGTCCTATGATGCGTTTATGGCGGCGGATTCGGGTAATTGGCCAACGCCGATTTATGGGCGTTATGGTACACCGTCAACGATGGCGTTGGAAGAAGCACTGGCAACGGTGGATCATGCGGATCACGCGATTGTGACATCATCTGGTTTGGCGGCAATTATCGTGTCGATGATGGCGTTTTTGAAAGCCGGCGATCATGTGCTGATGGTGGATTCCGTGTATGGCTCAACGCGCCGCTTCTGCGACATGGAATTAAAGCGTCTCGGCGTCGATGTGCAATATTATGATCCGTTGGTAGGCGGTGATATTGCTGCGTTATTTAAAGACAATACGCGGATGGTATTTGTGGAAAGCCCAGGTTCGTTGACGTTCGAGATGCAGGATATTCCTGCGATTGCCAAAGCAGCGAAAGCAAAAAATATTTTGGTGGTGGCGGATAGCACATGGACGACTTCGCTGTATTTTGACGCGTGGAAACATGGTGTGGACATCAATATTCAATCGGCGACGAAATATATTTCGGGACACTCTGATTTGGTGATGGGTGTGATTACTTCCAAAGCGGAGCATTATAAACGCCTGCATCAAACCTATAAGAATTTCGGTATGACGCCATCGGGTGATAATTGCTTTCTTGCCCTGCGCGGTTTGCGGTCGATGGCGGTGCGTCTTGCGCGTCATTATGATAATGCAATGAAGGTGGCAAATTGGTTGCAAACCCGCCCTGAGGTGGAAGAGATTTTTTATCCTGCGCTGCCTGGTTCTAAAGGGCATGATTTGTGGAAACGTGATTGCACGGGGGCAACCAGCCTGTTTGCTTTCGCACTCAAAGCGGTTGATGAGCACAAGCTTGCTGCTATGCTCGACGGGCTGAAATTATTCGGTATGGGCTATAGTTGGGGTGGCTATGAAAGCCTCATCGTGCCTGTGCAAATTCAGAAATTACGCACGGCAACGACATGGCCATTAACAGGCCCACTCATTCGTATTCATGTTGGCTTGGAAGATGTGAATGATTTGATTGCTGATTTGCAAGCGGGCTTCGAACGATTGCATGCGAGCTGAATCTAAAACAGCGTTTTTATTTATTGGCCTAGTCGCGGCCTTCATCAGTATTATACCCGCCATCATCCTGCCAGCGGGCGGCTTATCGCTGCATTATGCGCTGATTGAATGTTATGGCCATGAGTTGTGGCAGGGGAATATTTACCCGCGCTGGTGCATGAATGCGAATGCTGGCTATGGCTCGCCGATGCCGATTTTTTATAATCTACTACCATTTTATATCACCTCACTGTTTTATCCACTTTTTTGGTTGGGTTTGGGCTTTAATACGATTTACATTATTGGTGTATTGTTGGCTGGCTGGATAACATTTATTGGCGCGGTCTATTGGTTGCGTGGCTTAACGGGGGATACGCAAAAAGCCATGATTTGCGCCACGATTTTATTGTGGTTGCCTTACCGCATGGAACTTCTCACCGTTCGTTCAGCACTGACTGAGCTTTGGGGACTCGCATTGTTGCCACCACTATTTTATTATATGCGGCATTTAGTGCTAGGCACTCAGCGCGTCTGGCCGCACATTGCTCTGATCTTGACGTTAAACTTGCTTTGCCATCCCATTACCAGCCTGATGGGACTTATCATCTGTGGTGTGCATTTACTTGCCTTCCGCTGTGAATGGAAAAAATGGTTTGGTTTTTCGGGTTGTGTATTTCTGTCTTTTTGCGCGGTTAGTTTTCATTGGTATCCGGCAAAAGCATTGCTGCCTTTTTCGGGGGAGTTGAAAAAAGGCAATATGCGCGATGGATGGGCGAATTATTACGCCGATGGTTCGCACTTTGAGCCCATACATTTCTTATGGGGAGATTTTGAGCCGATTAGTTGGTTGCGGGCATGGCATCTGGCTGTGATGGTTATTGCTTTTTTTCTGAGTATTTTTTTATACCGCTCGCCGCGTATAATGGCTAATCGGTATATCAAACAAATGATTTTGGCATCAGCTATGACGGCCTGCCTGTCGATGATATTATTCTTTTCCATTTCAACCCCTTTATGGGGATTAATTCAGCTGTTTACCAAGACACTTGCGCCTTGGCGTGCTGCGCTTCTTGGTGTTTTTGCGTTGATTATGTTGCTCGCGATACTGTTTAAATATTACTACCGACCTAAATTAGCCATTGCTCTTGTTATTGCTAGCATGTTGATAGGCGGCGCGATGATTCAAGTGCCGCCG
>JAYTDB010000142.1:0-9786 GCA_043736135.1 Rickettsiales bacterium | reverse complement strand
AAATTGGCGGCAGACCACGCGATGCTTGCATTTTGCGCTGTACACCGAGTTCTTCCTGCGTTTCATAGCAGGGGTATAATCGGCCAGCCGCTTTTAATTGCTCAATCGCTTCATCGTAACGCGCAAAGCGCGAGGATTGATTAAACGTAGAATCCCAGTTGAGCCCCAACCACGACATGTCTTCGCGAATGGCATCCTCATACGATTTTTTGGAGCGTTCCAAATCCGTATCGTCAATCCGCAAAATAAACTCGCCACCGACTTTGCGCGCAAACAGCCAATTGACCAGCGCGGTGCGCACATTGCCAACATGGATATAGCCCGTAGGAGAGGGCGCGAAACGAACCTTGATAGTCATGGTGAAACCTTGCATTTTCGGATGTTAAGGATTATGGCGGAATGGGCGCAAAGTAAAGTGGGAAAACAAGTAATTTGCTAAAGTTTTGCCATCGGAAATTCTTGTTTGATGCGTTGTTTGACAGCTTGTGTTGGTTCATGCCCCGCACCTTTATGGATGATGATGCCGAATTCTGCCAAATTGACGCTGAGTTTGGTCACCAGCCGTTTGAACATTGGCAACATGGAATCTGGAATTAAGATATAAGCGTGGAACGGATTATTCTCGCGGTCATACGAAGTAATAAATTGGAGGGAGAAGGTGTCGTTGGCGGTTGCCATTTATTGCAATGATTTAGGAGTGCCGCTGGAAATAATAGGTGTAGTTGCGGGTGCTGAAAGCGTGTGTGATGATGACATCTCAATCGTAGGTTGGTTGAATTTAGCAAGGCTCGCTTGATAGTGCGGAGGCAAATCAGCGATATTGCCACGAGCCTGTTCATGAACTCCAGTTGCACCATTCGTCCAAGCCATACTTATCCCCCTTATTTACACCCTTCAGACTAGCATAAAATGGTTAATATCGAATTAACCAAAAATGCCGAGATCCTGCGCGACGGCTATGCCGCCCGCAGGATTAGCCCTCCAAAGCCGCCTGAGCCGCAGCCAGTCTAGCCACTGGCACACGGTAAGGTGAGCAAGATACATAATCCAAGCCGGTTTTTTGGCAGAAAGCGATGGAAGCGGGGTCGCCGCCATGTTCGCCGCAAATGCCTAGTTTTAGGTCTTTACGCACGCCACGACCGCGTTCAACCGCCATCGCGATGAGCTCGCCAACGCCCGATTGATCGAGGGTCACGAACGGATCTTGTTCCACGATGCCTTTGGTTTTGTAAATCTCGATGAAATTCGCAGAATCATCGCGGCTGATACCGAGGGTGGTTTGCGTGAGATCATTCGTGCCGAAGCTGAAGAATTGTGCCAGTGGCGCAATTTCCGCCGCACGCAAAGCCGCGCGTGGCAACTCAATCATCGTGCCGACCATATAGTCAAACTTCTGGCCAGATTTATCCATCACTTCGCCCGCCACGCGGTCGATGAGTGTTTTTAAAATCTCCAATTCTTTTGGCATCATCACCAGTGGCACCATGATTTCAGGAATCACGCCGCCCACTTGCGCTGCTGCTTCAAAAATCGCTTGCGCTTGCATCTCGTAAATCTCAGGGTAGGTCACGCCCAAACGGCAGCCGCGATGACCGAGCATCGGGTTCTGTTCTTTCAGCTCATGCGCGCGGTGACGCACCGATTCAACGCTCACGCCAGCAGCGGTTGCTACTTGCTTGATGTCTTCTTCGGTGTGCGGCAAGAATTCATGGAGTGGGGGATCGAGCAAACGAATGGTAACAGGCAGGCCCTTCATGATGGTGAAAAGCTGCACAAAATCTTCGCGCTGCATCGGGAGTAATTTTGCTAGTGCAGTTTTGCGACCCTCAACATTATTCGCCACAATCATTTCTCGCATTGCGATGATGCGTTCCGCATCAAAGAACATATGTTCCGTGCGGCATAGACCAATACCTTCGGCGCCAAATTTACGCGCAACGGCTGCATCCACTGGTGTTTCTGCGTTAGTGCGTACTTTTAGTTTGCGAAACCCATCCGCCCAGCCCATCAGTGTTTCAAAGTCGGCTGATAGTTGTGGTTGTACGGTTGGAATTTCGCCCAGCATCACTTCGCCGGTTGAGCCATTGATGGTGATGATATCCCCTTCTTTGATGGTGTGACCTTGCACCAGCAATAATTTTTTCGCGTTATCGATGCGCAACTCACCCGCACCTGATACGCATGGTTTGCCCATGCCGCGTGCAACTACCGCTGCGTGCGAAGTCATGCCGCCACGCGCCGTTAAAATCCCTTGTGCCGCGTGCATGCCATGAATATCTTCTGGCGATGTTTCGATGCGCACTAAAATCACTTTTTCGCGGTGGGTGATGCCCATTTCTTCTGCATCTTCCGCCGTGAATACCACTTTACCCGAAGCCGCACCCGGTGACGCGGGAAGGCCTGTCGTCAGCAATGTTTTCTTCGCTTTGGGATCAAGCGTTGGGTGCAGTAATTGATCGAGTGATAACGGATCAATGCGTTTAATCGCTTCTTCTTTGGTGATGAGTTTTTCGCCCACCATGTCCACTGCGATTTTAATCGCCGCTGCCGCTGTGCGTTTACCATTGCGGGTTTGCAACATCCACAGCTTGTCATTTTGAATCGTGAATTCGATATCTTGCATATCGCGATAGTGCGATTCCAGCTTATCGAATACATCGGTGAGTTGCTTGTAAACCACAGGCATCACCGCGCCTAGTTCATCCATCGGTTGCGGCGTACGAATGCCCGCTACCACGTCTTCACCTTGCGCGTTGATGAGGAATTCACCGTAATATTTATGTTCGCCAGTGGATGGGTCACGCGTGAAGGCAACGCCTGTCGCACAATCATTACCCATATTGCCGAACACCATCGATTGCACGGTCACCGCAGTGCCCCATGATTCAGGAATATCATGCAAGCGGCGATACGTAATCGCGCGCGGGCTCATCCAGCTATTGAATACGGCTTTCACCGCACCCCATAATTGTGCGTGCACATCATCCGGAAACGGTTCGCCAAGCTCTGCTTGCACTCGTTCTTTATACGCCGTTACCAGTTTTTTTAAATCATCAGCCGTTAAATCGGTGTCGAGTTCAACATCACGATCACGCTTCATTTCTTCCAGCATTTCTTCGAAATGATAATGGTCAACTTCGAGCACCACATCCGAATACATCTGAATAAAACGGCGGTAAGAATCATAAGCAAAACGTTCATTTCCGGTTTTTTTTGCTAATGCTTTTACCGTCGTATCATTCAAACCTAAATTGAGTACGGTATCCATCATCCCCGGCATCGACGCACGTGCGCCCGAACGCACGGAAACGAGCAGCGGATTTTCTACATCACCAAATTTTGCACCGACATCGGCTTCAACGGTTGCGAGCGCTTCTTTGACTTGCGCTTCCAGCATATCCGCCATTTTTTTGCCGTTCTGATAGTAATAAACGCAGACTTCGGTGGTGATGGTAAAACCTGGAGGGACGGGAAGGCCGAGCGAGCACATTTCAGCGAGGTTAGCACCTTTGCCGCCAAGTAAATTACGCATCGTGCCATTGCCATCGGCAGTGCCACCAGCAAAGCTGTAGACTAGCTTATCGGCGAGTTCATTTTTGATTTGTGCGTTTGTTTGTGCCATAATTTTTATCCTTCAATTTTACTTAAATCAGCAACCAAATTCATTTGTCCACGAATATCTGCTAAAAGCGACAAGCGATTCATTCGTAATTCTTTGTTTTCACAATTCACCATAATCTTTTCAAAAAATCTATCAACTGGAGAGCGTAGGATAGAAAGTATTTTCATTATTTCTGAAAAACTTTCATTTTCGATATGTGCCTTAATGGCTGCGCTTGCTAAAAGATTTTTTGCCAATTCAATTTCTTCAGCCTCTTTGAGGATGGATATATTAATATTAGATGCCCTATAAACCACCCCATCCTTCTTCTCTTCAATAGCCAGAATATTGGCAGCGCGTTTATAGCCCGCAAGTAAGTTCTTGCCATCTTCAGTGGCTAGGAAATCTTGCAGTGCTTTCGCGCGGTTGACAATGCGAACCAGATCATCGTCGCCATTTGCAATCACCGCTTTAATCACATCATGGCGCATGCCCGATTCTTTGAGCTGCACAATCAGGCGGTCATGAAAAAATTCGAGGAGTGATTGCACCAATTTCTGTTGTGCATCCTCTGGAATATCCGAACAAGCCGTCTCATTCACGGTCATGTATTTGCCAACACGTTCTGGGTGTTCCAATTTTTCTTCTGTTTGTTTGATGAGCTTTTCTTGCGTTTTATGCAGCGCGATTTCTTTGAGTGGAATATGCGCGAATAACGGTGCAAGCGGCAGACGCAAATTATTATCTAATATAATGCGAATCACGCCGAGTGCGGCGCGGCGCAGGGCAAACGGGTCTTTGCTGCCAGTCGGTTTTTCGCCAATCGCGAACATGGAAATCAGCGTATCGAGTTTATCGGCAAGGGCGACGCAAATGGCAACTGCCTCATTCGGCACAGAATCAGTTGGGCCTTGCGGTTTGTAATGGTCACGAATCGCATCAGCAACCGCTTGTGGTTCGCCTTGTTGCATGGCGTAATAACGCCCCATAATGCCTTGCAGTTCGGCAAATTCAGCAACCATGCCCGACACCAAATCAGCTTTGCAGAGTTGCGTTGCGCGCTCTACTTGCGCTGCATCTGCATTGATAGCGACTGCAAGAGCACTCGCTAGTTTTGCCACGCGCGATACTTTATCGGCAACCGTGCCGAGTTTTGCGTGATAGGTAACGGTTTTCAGGCCTTCAGCAAATTGTGAGAGCGGAGTTTTGCGGTCTTGATCCCAGAAGAAGCGACCATCCGCAAAACGTGCGCGCAGCACACGTTGATTGCCTTCGATAATCGCCGCGCCACCATCTTTGCTTTGTAGGTTTGAGGTGATGATGAAATAGGGCGATAGCGAACCATCGGCATTTTGTAGTGCCATGTATTTTTGGTGTGCGCGCATGACCATCGTCAGCACTTCTGGCGGCAAATCCATGAAATCATCATCGATTTTTCCGAGCAGTACGACTGGATATTCCACTAAGCCGACGACTTCTTCGAGCAGCTTTTCATCAGGCAGAACCGAGAGATTGAGCGTGTTTGAAATGTTTTTGGATTGTTGCGCGATGATTTCTTTTCGCGCATCGCGGTTGGCTATGACGAATGCTTTTTCAAGTGCGCCTTCATATTGTTTCACATCCGAAATGATTATTTCGGCAGGCGCAAGGAAGCGGTGGCCAAATGTTTTATTGTTTGCGGTAACGCCAGCAAATTCTACGGGCACAACCTCGCCATCAAAAATGCAGAGGATGTTGTGTAGCGGGCGCACCCACGATGTTTCGCCTGAGCCCCAGCGCATGGATTTCGGCCAAGGAAATTCGCCGAGTGTCTTCTCAATCAGCACTTTTAATACGTCGGCAGTCGGCTTGCCTTTTTGTTCGATTTTTGCAAAATAGACACCGTCACGAATTTCAAGCTGGTCTTTGGGAAGCCCCGTTTTTTTGAGGAATCCAGCGAGCGCGGCTTCAGGTGCATCTACCTTCGGGCCTTTAAGTTCGATGGAGATGTCTGCTTGCGTTTTTAGTAAGCCATTTGCATAAAAAGCTAAGCGGCGAGGGGTGGAATAGCTATTGAATATGAAACCATCTTCTACAAGTGAGGAGCCCGCAAGAGCAAAGGTAAGCGATTTTTCTAGATGCGTAATCGCATCTACCTGCATCCGCGCGGGGATTTCTTCGCTGAATAATTCAAGCAGGAAATCAGCCATGATACGCTCCTGTCATCCCGCATTTATTGCGGGATCTCATGCCGTCTGCTCCAGACCCCGCAACAAGTGCGGGGTGACAAGTGAATAAATCAGCCACTGACGACCTCGTTTTTCTCATCCATAATGAGCACTTTTGGTTTATGTGCCTTTGCTTTTTCGGGCGTCATTTGTGCGTAGGCGATGATGATAACGATGTCACTTTTTTTCGCTAAATGCGCGGCTGCTCCGTACACGCCAAAGTTTTTTGAGCCGCGTGGTTCTTCGATAATGTAGGTAGAAAAACGCGAACCCGTATTGACGTTCAACACGTCGATGCGTTGACCAGGCAAGAAACCTGCCGCGTCGATATAGTCGCGGTCGATACCCATTGAGCCGTTATAGTTCAGCTCGGAATGTGTCACCACGGCGCGGTGAATTTTCCCATACATCATTGATAACATCATGCGGTATTCTCCTTGGCAACCCACGACTCGCAGCAAGCTTTTGCAAGCGCACGTACGCGGGCGATATAAGCGGCGCGTTCTGTCACGGAAATAACGCCGCGCGCGTCGAGTAAGTTAAAACGGTGCGACGCTTTGATACATTGATCATAAGCGGGCAGGGGAAGGTTTTTTTCAATCAGCGAATTGCATTCGCTTTCGGCTTCTTCAAATTGCTTCAGCAATTGTTTGGTGTCAGCAAATTCCAAATTATAGGCCGAGAATTCTTGTTCATTTTGCAGGAAAATTTCGCCGTAAGTGACGCCTTCATTATTGAAGCGCAAATCGTACACATTTTCCACACCTTGGATATACATGGCGAGGCGCTCTAATCCGTAGGTGATTTCGCCTGATACCGGCTTGCACTCAATGCCGCCGACTTGTTGGAAGTAGGTGAATTGCGTTACTTCCATGCCGTCGCACCATACTTCCCAGCCGAGTCCCCATGCGCCGAGTGTAGGGCTTTCCCAATCATCTTCAACAAAACGAATATCATGTTTCAGCGGGTCAATGCCGAGCATCTTCAGCGACTCTAAATAGAGTTCTTGAATGTTATTCGGCGACGGTTTCAGGATAACTTGATATTGATAATAATGCTGCAAACGGTTCGGATTATTGCCATAACGCCCATCTTTCGGGCGGCGCGAAGGCTGCACATAAGCGGCTTTCCAATGTTTTGGGCCGAGCGCGCGCAGGGCGGTCGCTGGATGGAAAGTGCCTGCGCCCATTTCCATGTCATACGGTTGCAAAATCACGCAGCCTTGCTTCGCCCAGAACTGGTGCAAATTGAGGATAATATCTTGAAATGATAATGTCATGCCGCTCTTTTAACGTATTTTATGGGGGTTTCAAGGGATTACATCATAAATTATATAGTTGTAATAGAAATGTAATGTTTTGCTGTTAAGATGGCTACTTACAATAGGTTAATTAGGAATATAGGTGCATATGTCGGCAAATGTTTTTTTCCAGATGAGCGTTGAAACACAAATTTTTATTGTTGTTATTCTGCTGTTTAACACCTTTTTTCACGTTCGTTTCACCCCCAATAACGCGCTGAAAGCACCAGCTTTCCTCACAACGCTTGGGATTTTAGGGACGTTTGTGGGGATTGCACTGGGTTTGCTGCATTTTGACCCCGATAATGTGCAAAAGAGTATTCCGCTGCTCATTGATGGTATTAAAACGGCGGTTTGGGCATCGGCATTGGGTATTTTCTGCGCACTCACGCTCAAATTTAGAGAAATTATGCGCCATCGCCCGCCCGTTGAAGGCACGGGCAGTCATGGTGCAACGGCGGATGATATTGCCAATATTTTATTATCGGTGGATCAATCGCTGGCAGGTGAGGGCGACGAATCGCTGATTGGGCAAATGAAGCTGGCGCGACACGAACAAGCTGAACATATGCAATCATTTCAGGCAAATCTGGCGAGCTTTTACGAGACGATGGTGGAAAAAAATACCGCGGCATTGGTTGCCGCACTGGGTGAAGTGATTCGTGACTTTAATGGCAAGCTTAATGACCAATTTGGCGATAATTTCCGTCAGCTAAACGAAGCATGCGAGAAACTACTGGTTTGGCAGCATAGCTACGGGCAGCAAGTGGGTGAGATGATCGCGCAACAACAAACCACTAGCAATATGATGAACGAAATGGGCGCTCGTTACGAAACATTGGTGACGCAGTCCGAGTCATTTAATTATATCGCGACAAGCATGGGCGGGTTGCTGGCTGGGCTTGAAACGCAACGTACGCAAATGGAAGGTTCGCTCACAGCGCTTGCTACCTTGCTAAACACTGCCGCAACGGGGCTACCGCAAATGGAAGAACACCTCACTGAAATGACGCGGCAAATGACCGAAGGCATGGGCAATGCGAATCACGCATTCAATGCAAACATGGGCGACCTCATTGCAAAAACCAAGGAGCAGGTACTGGTGCTTGACGCCGCACTGAGCGAGGAACTTACGAAATCACTTGAGAGCTTTGGTCGCCAGATGGCATCGTTATCCGAAAAATTTGCAGCCGATTACGGGCCTATTACCGAGCGTTTGCAGGCAATTTTGCATATAGGAAAATAAACGATGGCATCGGATCCGTTTAATCAGTCGCCACAAGTCAATGAAGAGGATCAATGGATTTCGCTCGCCGATTTAATGACGGGTCTAATGTTGATTTTTATGTTGATTGCGATTGCCTATATGGTGAAGCAGGAGGGTGATCTTGATCGACATAAAGCCGATATGCTGCGGCAGGAATCCGAGCGATTTAAGCTGAAGCAGGTCGCCGAAATTTATGACGAGGTGCGCCGCGAATTATATGACGAATTGATGCGTGAATTCGGCAAAGACTTGCCGATTTGGGATGCGGAGATTACCCCCGATTTGGCATTCCGTTTTAAAAATCCGGATATTTTATTTAATACTGGCAAGGCAGAGCTAAAGCCAAAATTTCAAGATATTCTTAAAGATTTTTTCCCGCGCTATGCCCGCATTATTACGGCCTCTAAATATGATGGTACTATCTTGGATGTTCGCATTGAGGGGCATACATCAAGCTTGTGGTTTTCATCGGCGACGCCTGAAGAGGCGTATTTTTTAAACATGGAATTATCGCAATCACGCACACGAAGTGCATTGCGCTTTGTTCTTGGTTTGCCTGAAGTGGGCGACAAAGTGCCGTGGTTGCGTAAGCATTTAACCGCCAATGGGCTTTCTTCATCACAGCCCATTACATTCGCGGATGGCAGCGAAGATACGAGCCGCTCGCAACGCGTGGAATTCCATATTCGTACGAACGCTGAAGCGTGGTTATCCAGTATCAAGGATGCGCTACAATGAAACTGCCGAATTTTGATGAGTTTGCGCCCTTTGTTGCTGTGCATAAGCAAATGGATGCGCGACCAGCGGCGACGCTTTCGCTTGTTGCTATTGAGCGATTGCGATCAGTAGCAGTTGATGCGCAAACATCGGATTGGCAACTGCCGACAGTCGAAAAAAGAGAAATTATTCGAGAGGTCGCTCAGCCAATAATCGATGAATTGCCTGTGATAGAAGAGGCGGTGCAAGACATTTTTATTACACCAGAAATTGAAGAGCAAGAACCGATTGCTGAGATAATCGAAGAAGAGTCGGTTGCGGAGCTGGTTGAACCCAAAGCCGTTTTAATTGAAGAAGAGCTTTTGCCACTGCCGCCAGAAACAGAAGAAATCGTTGAATCACCCATCGTTGTTGCTAAAAAACATGTGCCAAAGA
Organism: Rickettsiales bacterium; assembly: GCA_043736135.1. GTDB lineage: Bacteria > Pseudomonadota > Alphaproteobacteria > Rickettsiales > SXRF01 > JAYTDB01. Next base: position 259 of record JAYTDB010000142.1, on the reverse strand, counting down.
AGGCAAAACCGAAACGTAAGTTACTGCGTCTTTTCAAAGCAAAACATGCGGTAAAATTGGAGAAAAAACAAGCGGAAGTTCAGCATGAAGCGCGGCCCCAACCTAAAACTTCATCTGCTATTTCAGTTAGAATGATTGTTGTTGCAGCATTATTAATCACATTGAGTGGCGGGATTTTTTATGGCCTCTCATATGTGATTGCCCAAGGTGGCGTCGATAAAAAACCTGTAGAACCTATGATGGCAACACCATCGCCTGT
>JAYTDB010000141.1:0-5281 GCA_043736135.1 Rickettsiales bacterium | reverse complement strand
CGATTTTGAAAACAACGCGCGTATGATTAACATGCTTCACTATCGTGGTAGCCCGCAAGCGGCGCAAGCGGTAATGGATCAATATACCAAAGAACAAATCAATAAAAACCCTGCCCTGCTTGAACAGAACATTTTGTTAATGCTGGCGGACGGCAAAGACGAAGAAGTATATCAACAATTAAAAGCCCTCTATGCATCGGATGCGCTGACGCCAGAACTTAGCAAACGCCTAATGTTCTTCGCTATCGTTCGCGATGAAGATGAGCTGGCTAAAAACCTATTGGATAAAACGGAGCTTAAAACCTTTAACGAGGCAGAGCTTGTATCGTTAGTAGAAGCATCGGTGACGCAAAATGCGCCGTGGGCTTTAAAGAAAGTAACGGAGACCTTCCCAGCAGCTCAATATGAAGGCACTTACCCTGTATTGATGGCCTTACTTGCGGTGAGCAATAAAGATAAAGACGCAGACGTTCGCCTGAACAACCTCGATAATGTTGAGCTGAGCAGCGGTCAACTTCTACAAGTAGCTCGCATTTGCACGCGCACTGGCAAATATGCCTGCACGGAACGCTTCTTAAACAAAATGCCGCCAATCAAAGACCTGACGGATATCGAAGTTGCCGACATGGCAAGCCTCTATTTGGACTTAAAGCAAGTAGATAAAGGCTATACCTTCATTACCGCGGCTTCAGAAGGCAGAAATTCGACTGACATTGATAAAGTCATGGTAAAATATTACGCAGCACGCGGCGAAACTGAAAAAGTGGAAAGCTGGTTAACTGCACATGAAGGCAAAGTTGGCGGCCGTCAATTGGCGGACATGTTCTATATCGCCCTCAACAATAAACGCCTGCCTACAGCAGTAAGCGTAGCTGAATATTACAATGCGAAAGAAAATAGCAACCAATCACGGAGCTATTTGGCGCAAGCGTACGTGCGTACCGATAAAAACCCGCAAGCGGTAGCTTTATTGCGTCAAATCGATCCTATGTCGGAAGATGACGAAAATAACTACATGATGGCGCTGGCGAAACTTTCAAAAACCAGCCCAGAATATCGCAAAGAACTCACGGATTTTGCGAGCATGAAACTGCGCTCGAACATCTCTGAAAAACAAAAGATGGCGATTGTTTACGCACTTGTTGCGGCAAAACAAACCGATATCGTTATGCCAGCAATTCGCGAACTTGCTTTGAAAAACGGTGGCCAATGGGCATCGCTCTACGCTGAAAACTTAGATAAGCTCGGACGTCACGATGAAGCGCGCAACTTCTGGCTAACCCTTGCTAACCAATCATCTACTTCGGCGAAAACCAAACGCGAGATTGCTTACACCTTACTCAATAATGGGTACAAATCCGATGCGGTTAGCATTTTCAAACGCCTCGTGGCAAATGCAAAACCAGACAGCAAAGAACTCAAAGAGATGTTGTTCTTGTGGGGCCCTCGCCCATCAGAAGCAGATATGCAATGGGTTGAATCGCGCTACATGAATGCTCCTGCGGCAGAAAAAAGCGGCTGGCTATCAATCGTTGGCGACTATTCTTCAAGCGCATCCGTGCAAAGCTTCGTCGCTCGCCACCCTGTAGCATTGGCGAATAAGAACATTCAAAGCACGTATTTTGAAAGCATGATTGCTAGCGGTAATTTTGCTGAAACCAGCAAACCATTATTTGATGATGCAAAAGCTCGCAAAGATAATCTGTGGCTCACGGAATATGCCGATTTGGCGCGTGATAACGGCTTTAAGCCAGAAGCCATGTCTGCATACCAAGCGGTCATTTCTAACGATCCAAACAATGAACATGCCTACCGCGAATCAGGTTTGGTTGCGTTCGGCATGGCGGATTATTCAGCAAGTGAATTACTGCTTGGTCAATATTTGCAAAACGCGCAAGTATTTACAGGTGATGATCGTGCTTACCTTGCGTATTTCCATTATGCAGAGCTACTGCGCCGCAATAAGCAAATTGATGCAGCAAAGCCTTATTATATTGATGCAATCAATAACATCGACACGTTCAATTTAAAAACAGCGGATGCTCAATCTATCAAAGCGCAAGCATTGGTGTGGAATGGTGATGTTGATGCTGGCTTGGCACTCTATGATAACCTTGTGACTCGTTTCCCGAACGATGATATTCTGCGCGCAGATTATATCGGCGCACTCACCGAGCTAAAACAATATGATAATGCCCGCCGCTTGTTGGCTAAGCCTATTTTAAATAAACAGGCTGACGGTTCTGATATCGTACAATTCGCTTATGATAAAAAAGCGGCCTTGGTTTACACACTGCAAAATAACGATGAAGACCTGCTTATCCAATTCTCGCCGACGTACAGCGCGGAATTGCTCGCGGCGAAATTCAAAAATGCGGGCTGGGTAAATGGCGTATTTTATGGTTATGACTCCCTGCTCGTAAGCGCGCGTCCTGGCTATAAAATCCAAATCGACAATACGCAACAAACGATGCCAATTATCCGCGCAGTTGCGAATGATAACGTCAGCTCGAAAAACATCGATAAACAAATTCGTTTGCGCTATGAGCTGCTTGCAGCACGTATAGACGTGGAAACAGGCAATACCTATTATGCGGCAAACCGCCTGAACGAGTTACTGCCAGAATATAAAGACGATACGCAATTGCTCGGCTTTATCGCGAACGTTGAAAACTATGGTGGCAACTGGCCGCAAGCGCAGCAATTGCTGAAAACCGCACGTGAACTTGCTCCTGCCAACGAAGATTTGGAAGCGCTCGATAAATCAATGCGTCGTCTGAATGCTGCGAATATCAAGCTTGACCATGAGTGGGTAAAACGTGGTCGCACACAAGAACATATCACGACGGCATCAGGCTTTGTGAATGCTACTCCAGACTTCATCATGGGTGCAGTCATTCAAAATGACTTTGTTGATGCTAAACGGATTCGTCGCGCAGGTGGCACGGTGGGCAACTTTAATGGCAAACGTGAACGTGCAGAAGTTTATGCGCTCTATCACACCGAAAATGGCCAGCAAGTTAAAGCTTCGCTCTATGGTAACAACGATACGGTGGGTGCAGGTGCTAGCTATGCCTTCTTGAACCCACTTGGTCTGACGACATTGTCAGGTGAATATCACAAACCCTATTGGGATTTTGTTGAAGGTGTGCTTGATGATGCTACGCGTGACCGTGTTGCCCTCATCCATGCCATCCGTCCGAACAATAAATTGTTCATCAGCGGCGGCCCTTCTTATAACCGTTACAATGTGGATGCAGCGTCGAATGCGATTTCAACGGTGGGTATTGAAGCCGATGTGACCTATCGTATTTTAGATGCACAACAATCAGTAACACTGGGTTATGGCTTTGATGGCGAGTATGAGCGCAACCATAAAAATGGTACGGATTCAAACGGCAATATTAGCCGTCTGTTCCCGCTGCGTACCCGCGAGATTCACTTCGTGTCAATCAACACTGGCTATGAATTCACTGAAGATACATATGGTGAATTGTTAGTTGGTTATGGTTATGACCGATTTGGCGGCCAAGGACCAAGTGCAGAAGCGCGCTTGACCCATGAGCTAACTGAAAATCTGGATGTCCAGATACGTGCCTTCTACGGCTTGGATAATAGTAACACGGGTGACAATATCAGCCGTATTGGCGCATATATTCGTTGGAGATTTTAATTATGAAAAATACTGAAACTGTTCGTTCATTCACGCCTGTTAAGCGCAAGACTTTGTTGGGTGTTCGCCGCAGCGCATGGCTGGAAACAATTCTGGCATTGGTTGCCTTGCTGGTGATTGATTTCGTGTTCTTGGATAAAACACGCTATTTTGCGGTGAACCCGCACCCGTTCTGGTTCATTGTGCTGCTTATCAGCATGAAATATGGCACGAAAGAAGCGATTGTGAGCGCGATATTATGCAGCGTTGCGTTGCTACTTGGCAATGTACCGGAACAACAGGTGGATCAGGATTATTACGCCCACACCATCATCGTACTCAAATTGCCGTTATTATGGCTGGTTTCAGCGGTTATCTTCGGCGAACTCCGCCAGATGCATATTCGTGAGCGTGACGATTTAGAAAAATCACTGACCGATTCAACGACGCGTGAAAACTACATCACGCAGTCTTATCAATGGGTCAAGAAACTGAAAGATGATTTGGAACTCCGCGTAGCGGGTCAACTCCGTTCGTCTATTTCTGCGTATCAAGCGGCCAAAAAGATGGAAACACTCAGCCCGTCAGAAGTATTGCATGGCTTGGAAGAATTGGTAACAACCACCCTCAATCCAGAACAATTCTCTATCTACACCCTCAGCAAAGATGGGCTAAACGCAAACCTGACTTACGGTTGGAAAGAAACAGACAACTACACGCGTCAATTTGCGACCAATAGCGCATTATTCAATGCCGTTGTTGCAAACCAACAAGTGCTTTGCGTGGTAAACGCGGATCATGAGCGCCTGCTTGCTGGTCAAGCGATGTTGGTAGGCCCAATCATGGACAAAGTGACGGGCGAAGTAGTGGGCATGCTCAAAATCGAGAAGCTCGGCTTTACTGACCTGCATTTAAGCAACATTGAAACCTTCAGCACCATTTCTGAGTGGGCGGGTATGGCGATTGTCAATGCGCGCAAATACCAAACGGTTAAAGAAGGTAGCATCACCAACCCAGAACATAACTTGTTCACATACGGCTACTTCAATCGTTACAAAGATTATATTGCATCACTGGCTGCCCGCGTGAATTTTGACGTGGCGATGGTAACGGTCAAATTGTCAAATGCAGATGGTTTTGATGTGGAAACGCGCCAAGCTTTGGCACGCGCCTTGTCACAATCAGTGGATAAAGTATTACGTACTGTCGATTTGGCGTTTGATCACCAAGAACACAGTGAACAATATTCTATCGTGCTTCCTGCGACCAATAGCAAAGGTGCCGATATTGTTGCCACGAAGATTCAAAGCGAATTGGCAAACAACACCACTAAAGCACTAAAATCAGCAAACTTCACCTTTACGACGCAAGCTATTTATGAAAAACGCAGCAAATAAAACAATCGAACAATACTTCGCGGAAGCCGACGTGCATGATGTTGCTCGTGAGAAAAATGGCGGGTTGATGACCTGTGCCGTGGCTTTGGTGGTATTGTTGGTTGAGAGCATTTTGGTCTATTGGGCAGTATACGCAAACCTTGCTGTACCCATGGTGTTGCTTGCACATTTTGTTGTATCGGCATTGCTCGGTATTTATGCGCGGATATTGCGTAACTCAGGTCGTGAGAAT
>JAYTDB010000140.1:0-5611 GCA_043736135.1 Rickettsiales bacterium | reverse complement strand
TGCAGCCTAGAACAACACAAGCATATCGCGAAAATGCTACTGATTGATAGCGCACCCCATAATGGCATCCGCATTCACACTTCACATGATGCAAAACATTCCGTTACCGAAATAATAATTGCAACAGATGACCAGCCGGGCATTTTTGCAAAACTCGCGGGCGCTATCACCCTTGCGGGTGCAACCATTACCAATGCCAAAATATTTACACTGCGCAACGGCAAAGCAATTGATATTTTTCATATCCAAGATATATCGGGGAAATCGTTTGATCGCCCGAGCAAACTTGCAAAAATCGCTGTCTATATTGAACAATCGCTCTCAGAATCACTCAATTTAAAATCCGCATTATCCTCGCGGGCGCGCCCATATGGCATGCAAAATCTACCGATAAACACAGCACCTAGCCATGTGTTTTTTGAAAATGATATCAGCAATTTATGCTCGGTCATTGAGATCAGCTGTATTGATCGACCAGGATTGTTATACGATATCGCCACCATTCTCAATCAGCGCGGATTATCCATCGTCACCGCACATATCTCAACTTATGGCGCGCAAGCCGCCGACGTTTTTTATGTTAAGGATATTTTTGGTTTAAAAGTAACCCACCCACAAAAAATACAAACGATTCGTGATGCAATAAAAGCTACTTTATAGTACCGATTAGTCGTTTGAGAAACATTAAGTCGAACAACTATATATGTATGAACTTTTCAATTAATCTAGATAATTCGTTCAGCATCACATTACCTAAAACTCCACCATCTCCTGCCAGTTTTTGCGAGAAAACCACTTTCAAAATTTCAATATGCTTTGACATAATCAAGACATGGTTTGGATTATCGTAATGCGCATATTGCATTGAAAATCCAAGTAACATGGCCGCTATGTCCATAGCAAAATCATACCCAACCAGCATGGATTCTTGCATGATAAGGCTCGCTGACTGTTGAATCAAACGCGGTGCAAGCGCAATATTTTCTGCACCACCCTCTCCCAGTGATTTAACATGATAAGAAAGTGCAGTCACCTCATGCCCTAAACGCTCAATCATACGCCGTTTTGCTGCTTCTAGGCTGAGTTCCGTCGCGTTTGACAGTGCCTGCAATTCTTCAGGAACATAGAGGCCCACCTTTAATTTTAGCGAATAATCAGGCAGCACCAACCGTGGTTTATCACCAATTTCAATGGTCGCCAGCGAATGACGAGAAGTAACGAGCGATGGCACGCGCTTTATTTGCGTTTCTTGCGAGGTGTTTTGCATTAATTGTTTAATTGGGTTTATGCGCCTCCTATCAGGGCCGACAAAAATATCAGTCAATAGAAAATTACGCGGCTGCTCCGCAATCATATATAGTTTTTCGATTAAAGCCTTGCTGGTAAAAGGCAAAATCACATATTCATGAATCCCGCTATCACGCGCAGCAATCACATCTTGCAGTTGATTGCGCGAACTATACAAAATAATCGGCAACATTTGTTGATTGGATTTATGGTTACGCCGAAATGCTTTGCAGAAATCAACACCGTTCATGCCCGGCAGATCCCAGTTGCAAATCACCATATCAAACAATGTTTCAGCACATATCTCAGTGGCTTCTTCTGCACTCCGCGCAATGGTAATCTGCGTACATCCGAGCGGATACAATGTTTTTCGTATCAAATCGGCTTGTGGAAAATCATCTTCTATCAACAGAATTTTGACATCACTAAACACCAAGCTTTTCTGGAAAAGCGAAGCAGCTCCCAATTCAAAATAGTTTCTCGCCATAACTACCAGCCGAGTGTTTGGCGGATAAACGGAATCGAAAGCACACGATGTGATTGTAGTGAGGCCGTATCAAGCACATTCACCATCTCGCTAATGCCCACAAAACTGCGCGGCAGGCGCGGCATAATATAATTCAAACTATCAGGCGATATTTTAAGTTGGCGGTCAGAGAGCTGTTTGCAAAGCACGGCAGAAATAAGCGCATCATCAGGTGCAGTGATCGCCACATTTTGCATGGCTTTCAAACGCGAACGAATATCAGGAAGCGCAATTGATATATCATCTGGCGAAGCAATCGCCGTCACCAAAAGCGGGTGTTTTTGCAATATTGCATGATTGATCAAATGGAATAGTTGTGACTCAGAATTCCAACGCTCAATGCCATCAATAATCATCGCCCCATCAGGTAGTATATCACTATTCGCCTCAACAAAAACGGCATGGGTTTTTTGTTGCCAAATATGCGCCAGATGTGTCTTCCCCGCGCCACGTTCACCCGATAGATACAGCGCATGTATCGGCCAATTCGGCCAGCTATCCAGCGTATCAAACGCCAACTGATTGCTAGCAGAACAAACAAATAGCTCACGCGCATAGGTCGTCGGCAATACAATGGAAAAAGCGAATTGCGACATAATTTTCCTAGCTATAATATTCACTGTTACGATATTTGTTAATCGCAAAACGTGTGAGTACACCAACCACCGCAGCAAATGGCACCGCAATCAAAATCCCTACAAAACCAAACAATGCAGCACCCGCAAGCATAGCAAAAATAATCCATACAGGATGCAGCCCTACTTTTTCGCCAACCAACTTAGGGGTAATAAAATTACCTTCAAGAATTTGTCCTGAAACAAAAACAGAAAGCACCAAAATAATGGATGTCGTATCGTCAAATTGGAAGAATGCCACCGCCAAACCAGATACCATCCCAACCATCAATCCAACATATGGGAAAATGACTAAGAACCCCGTTATCATGCCAATTAAAAAGCCTGAGTTAAGGCCAACCAGTGACAGTCCCGTCGCGTAATATAGTCCCAACAATAAACATACATTCAACTGCCCACGCAAGAATCCAGCGAGCGTTGCATCAATAATAGCAAGTTGCTCACGAATGACATTTACATGTTTTCGTGGCAACAGGGAATCAATCGACTCCGTAATATAATCCCAATCACGCAACAGATAAAACGCCACAACAGGAGTAATGAGCACCAATGAAAGTATATTGATAAATGCTACGCCAGACGTCAGCACGCCTGTAAAGAAATTCGCCACAGCACTTGCAACTAGCCCTGTGCTGCTGGTGAGCCCGTTTTTAATATGCTCCAGCATCGCCGGTGAAATGCCACGCAATTTCTGCTCTAGTTGTGGTACAATATCATGATTCACTCGCGCAATATATTCTGGCATTGCATTCAGCAATGTGTTGATTTGTGTGACAATCAGTGGAACACCTAAAAAAACTGCCATTACAATCGTGGAAAAGAAAATAATCGTAATCGTGAGTGTTGCATTGGTGCGGCTAAATTTCCACGTCTGCAGTTTATCGGCAGCGGGGTCAAGAAAATAGGCGGTGGCCATACCCAAAACAAATGGCAATAACACCGAACGAATCAAATAAACAAACACTAAAAAGCCTAGTGCAACCGTTATCCAAAATAATATATTTCGATTCTTAATCATTAGATATTACCCAATATTGATCTTCTTTTTTAAGACGAATTGATTTACGCACAATCGCATTAGTAAATGATTCTTCGCTACCGCGATAATACACCATTACATCGACCTGACGCGCAGAACCAGCGAGCGTATCGACTCGATCCACCATTGGTAATGATGTCAATTTTTTACGCAATTCCGTCCAGCTACGCATGGTTGAAATACTCGCTAGCATCATAATTTTTTGTCTATCACCACCACGAACACTCGCCGTGTTATTCGATTCATCGGTTTTCTTTTCTTGCAACTCGGCAATGATATCGCGCGCTGCACGGGCAAATAAAATATCACGGGTCTCTTGCGGATCAGCTCGGTAGGTACGAACACTAACGCTCGAATCTTGCCGCCCCACTCGCCGTTTGGTGACCGTCAACACCATATCCGGCCGCGCCGTGTAGCGCCCTTGTAACAACACAATATCACTCACACCATAACGAATAGCAAAGCTGGAGAGCGATTGATAATTCGCCGTGAGCATTCCTTCGTAGCTCAGACTTACCGCGTCTGTCGTATCGCCATAAGGCACCAATACATCTCCCGCAGTGACTTCTAACGCTACTTCGTTCCATATTTTTTTCCATAAGTTGCCTTCTTCCCATAGCAATTTTTGGTTATTAATTTCAAGCGCAGGAATAACCAAGAATGAACCAACCGTCGCAGGAGCAGTCGTCACCACATCAGGGGCAGTGGTATTAGAAAGCAGCTTGCTGATTTCATTGCCATCAAATGATACAAGCAGTTTTGCACGGTAGCGATTCGCCGTAATTTTCTCATCGACAATCTGCGTGCCTTTTACCATCGTGGTAATTTTCTTGGCGTCCAAAGTCGACATAATGTCTTTCGCTTGACCCGGAGGGCCTAGCCGCTCCAACAAGCCTACCAAGCCATCCGCCTCGGCTTTTGCCATGGCTTGCGCCCGAGCATCGGCAGGGTCTTTTCCTGAAATATCGACACTCACTTCGCTATTTACCAGCGCCTGAGCCCACACAAAACTAGGCTGAACAATGGTTACAAGCATAAAAAGCGTCAAAAATAATTTTCGTATGGTTGCCATTGACCGCATATCCTCATTTATGGCATAGATTGTACCCACACCACGCGACATTCGCAAGGGATACCTATGCAAGCTACCTATCTTAAAGCCGGAGTTGATATTGACGCTGGCAACGCCTTGATTGAACGAATCAAGCCATTTGCGAAAGCCACCAAACGTTTGGGGTCTGTTGATGATCTCGGCGGCTTTGGCGCATTATTTGACCCACGAGCGGCGGGCTTTAAAGACCCGCTGTTGGTGTCATCAACTGATGGCGTCGGCACCAAACTCAAAATTGCGCAAACCGTTGGCAAGCACGATACAATTGGCATCGATTTAGTCGCCATGTGCGTTAATGACCTTGTCGTGCAAGGGGCTGAACCACTCTTCTTCCTCGATTATTTTGCAACCGGCGCATTAAGCGTGGATATAGCGGCGGACGTCATTAAAGGCATCGCAGATGGTTGCAAAGCCTCTGGCTGTGCGCTGATTGGCGGCGAAACCGCTGAAATGCCTGGCATGTACGCCGCAGGCGAATATGACCTTGCGGGCTTTACGGTCGGCGCAGTGGAACGTGAAAATTTATTGCCTAAACATGTTGCCGTGGGTGACGTAGTGCTCGGCATTGCGTCAAGCGGTGTGCATTCGAACGGCTTCTCGTTGGTGCGCCACATTATGGACCTCAAAAATGTAGCATTTGATTCGCCTGCTCCATTTGCCGCAGGAAAAACATTTGCGGATATTTTGCTCACCCCAACTAAACTTTACGTCAAATCATGCCTAAGTGCGCTCAAAGCATTCCCAAGCGACGTACATGCCTTTGCGCATATCACTGGCGGTGGCTTACCTGAAAATTTACCGCGCGTATTGCCAAAGGATTTGGGCGCAAAACTTGCTGCAAATAGCTGGAAAATGCCTGATATTTTTACATGGTTGCAAGAAGCAGGCAACGTGCCGCAAGCCGATATGTACCGCACATTCAATTGCGGTATTGGTATGGTGGCAGTTGTGTCAGCAGCAAAAGCCGCGGACATTAGCGCCTACTTAACCGCGCAAGGTGAGACGGTTTATAC
>JAYTDB010000139.1:0-3828 GCA_043736135.1 Rickettsiales bacterium | reverse complement strand
GTACCGTTTTTTACCATCTCAGGCTCGGATTTCGTGGAAATGTTTGTCGGCGTTGGCGCTAGCCGCGTGCGCGATATGTTTGAACAAGGCAAAAAAAATGCACCGTGCATTATCTTCATTGATGAAATCGACGCCGTTGGTCGCCAACGTGGCGCTGGGCTCGGTGGTGGCAATGACGAACGTGAGCAAACGCTCAACCAATTGCTCGTGGAGATGGACGGGTTTGAAGCGAACGAATCGGTGATTATAGTGGCGGCAACTAACCGCCCTGACGTGCTTGACCCAGCGCTTCTCCGCCCAGGTCGTTTTGACAGGCAGATTGTGGTGCCGAATCCAGACATCAATGGTCGCGCACATATTCTTGAAGTGCATTTGCGTAAAGTCCCTAAAGGCCCTGATATTGATGCGAAAATTATCGCTCGTGGCACACCGGGTTTTTCAGGGGCTGACCTTGCGAATATCGTCAATGAAGCAGCCCTGCTTGCTGCACGATTGGGCAAAAAAGTGGTGACGATGAAAGACCTTGAATCCGCCAAAGACAAGGTGATGATGGGCGCAGAACGCAAATCAATGGTGATGAGTGATGAAGAGAAAAAAATGACTGCTTATCATGAAGGCGGGCACGCGTTGGTGTCGCTTCATTACCCCGCATCTGACCCGATTCACAAGGCGACTATCATTCCGCGCGGTCGTGCGCTGGGTATGGTGATGCGCTTGCCAGAAGCCGACAAGCTTTCGTATTTGCGCGAAAAAATGATTGCCGATTTAGCGGTTTCCATGGGCGGCCGCGTCGCTGAAGAAATTATTTTTGGCTACGACAAGGTATCATCAGGTGCATCATCCGATATAAAATACGCAACCAAATTGTCCAAAGCGATGGTTACCGAATGGGGCATGTCCGACCAAATTGGCCCGATTTTTTATGGCAATGAGCAAGGCGGCGAAGTGTTTTTGGGGTACTCGATGGGGCAACCAAGCTCTGCCGTGTCGGAACAAATGGCCAATATGATTGACGCCGAAGTGAAACGCTTTGTTGCAGAAGCGCATGAGCACGCAACCAAAATCCTCACCGATCATTTGGATGAGTTGCACATCATCGCCAAGTCATTGTTGGAATATGAAACGCTGTCGGGTGATGAAATTAAAGCGCTTATCAAAGGCGAGCCGATTCGCCGCCCTGAAGATTCCGCGAATAAATCCGCGCCCGTCAAATCCTCGCTGCCTTCCTCGCGTGCGAAGAAACTGGATGATGTTGCGACAACTTAAGTCGCAGGACTTTGACCCGCAGATTTTTTGAGAGCTTCCGCCTTCATGAGCGTGAGCGTTTCCTTGTATGATTCGTGCATCGCTGCATAAAAAGCATCTTTAGCTGTACTCTCATCAATTTCTGGGGAGCCACGCCTGTATTTTGCGATAACCGCATCCACTTCTTTACGTAAACTCGAGTCTTCTACCACACTCGCATCAGCGCCCGTCAAATCACGAACCATCCGCTCATTGAATCCTTTCATCATCGCTGCCGTCACATCAAATAATTCTGATGCCTTGCCTCCCTTTTCAAGCTGCGCTTCTGAAAAGGCAGCGCTCAAACCCGCAGATACAGCAAGCGCAGCTTCACCAAACATGCTCGGCCTACTTTTATCTTTTTCCAATGTAAATGGAGATGCAAAATCATAATGAGCAGCAATTCTTGCTATCGCATCCTCTTCATAGCGCTTATTCCAATCAATATCCTCATTACCCGTTCTTTGAGTCCAGCTTGAATTTGAAGGGGCTTTATCATTCATAAAAAAATTCCTGAAAGAGTTGATTGTTTCCCAGTTTAATTTACAAAGTATAGATATAACCCCCTAAATTTTAGTTAATTTATCTTAATTTAAAGCACTTATATGACCAAACTTTTCGGAACTGATGGTATTCGCGGGCGAGCGGGGGTTTATCCGATGACTGCTGAACTGGCACTCAAAGTCGGCATGGCGGCGGGCAAACATTTCTTGCGCGGTACGCATCGTCACCGCGTGGTGATTGCAAAAGATACGCGCCTATCTGGCTATATGTTGGAACCCGCCCTCACCGCTGGCTTTACGTCGGTGGGTATGGATGTGATTTTGGTGGGGCCGATGCCGACACCTGCGGTTGCGATGTTGGTGCGGAGCTTGCGAGCCGATATGGGCGTGATGTTATCCGCGTCGCACAACCCCTATTATGATAACGGCATCAAGCTGTTTGGCCCTGATGGCTACAAGCTTTCCGACGAGGTGGAGCGTGAGATTGAGCAAACCATCGCCGATAATAAGTTCACTGCTGCCGATGCGCTACAACTCGGTCGCGCGAAACGGTTAGACGACGCACATGGTCGCTATATCGAAACCGCCAAGGCCACCTTCCCCAAAGATTTAACGCTCGACGGGCTGAAAATTGTCGTCGATTGCGCGAATGGTGCAGCCTATCAAGTGGCGCCGATGATTTTCCGCGAACTGGGCGCAGAAGTTATCACGCTGGGTGTTACGCCGAACGGCCTCAACATCAATGAAGAGTGTGGCTCAACAAAGCCACAGCTGATGTGCGACGCCGTGCGCGAACATGGCGCGCATATCGGTATTGCGCTGGATGGCGATGCGGATCGCGTCATTATCTGCGATGAAAAAGGTGAGATTCAAGACGGCGACCAAGTGATGGCGATGATTGCCACCCACGCGAAGCATGAAGGCACACTGAAAGGTGATGCGATTGTGGCCACACAAATGTCCAACATGGGGCTGGAGCGTTACCTTCAATCCATCGGCCTGAAGCTCATCCGCACCAAAGTCGGTGATCGCTATGTGGTCGAAGCGATGCGCGCGAATGGCTATAATATTGGCGGCGAACAATCTGGCCATATCGTGATGAATGATTACACGACCACTGGCGATGGCATTATCGCAGCGCTGCAAGTGCTCGCCTATATGATTGGATCTGCAAAGCCACTCTCCATTTCTGGCAAATTATTTACGCCGATGCCGCAGCTACTCAAAAACGTCGGCTATACGGGCGCATCACCGCTAAACCGTGATGAGGTCAAGAAAATCATTTCGGAAGCGGAACAGGAAATTGCGGGCAAAGGTCGCGTGTTTATTCGCGCATCGGGCACCGAACCACTCATCCGCGTGATGGTCGAAGGTGATGATGATAAACAAATCAATGCACTTGCCGATAAAATTGTTAAAGCGATGGGCAATGGCTAATCTCGCCAGAGTACTCATCATCGCGGGCTCCGATTCTGGCGGTGGCGCAGGTATTCAAGGCGATATTAAAACCGTCACCTGCTTGGGGGGCTATGCTGCAACGGCTATCACGGCACTAACGGCACAAAACACGCAAGGCGTGTTTGGCATCCTCGATATACCGAACGATTTTATCGCCCAGCAGATTGAGTTAGTGCTGTCCGACATTGGCGCTGATTGCATCAAAATCGGCATGCTCAGCACATGCGGTATCATTGAAACTATAGCAACGTCACTCGCCCCATACGCGTATATTCCCTTGGTGCTCGATACGGTGATGTTCGCCAAAGGGGGCGCACCGCTTTTGCAACCCGATGCAGTGGATGCACTTAAATCTTTGTTGATTCCGCGCGCGACCATCATCACGCCGAATATCCCTGAAGCTGAGCATTTGACGGGCATCAAAATTGATTCGGTTACGGATATGAAAAATGCAGGAAAGTCATTGCTCGCACTTGGTGCGAAGGCAGTGCTGATAAAAGGCGGACATGCTTCTGGTGATGTGGTGACGGATATTTTATTATCCGGCGATGATGAGCTGGTGCTGACCGCGCAACGCATCGAC
>JAYTDB010000138.1:0-4877 GCA_043736135.1 Rickettsiales bacterium | reverse complement strand
TTCTTGTCAACTTTTTTAACAGCCGCAGGAGCCGCAGCCGGAGCAGCAGCCACTGGAGCAGCAACTTCTTCTTCTTTCGCACGACCAGCGATTGCAAGGATAGTGAAGTTACGTTTGATAACCGGTGAAACACCTTTTGGCAGTTCAACATCGCCGATATGGACGCTGTTGCCGATTTCAAGATTTTGTACGTTTACTTCGATATGCGTTGGGATTGCATCATGCGCACAGAAGAAATCGATTTCGTGACGAACAACGTTCATTACGCCGCCACGTTTCAAACCGAGTGATTTATCTTGGCCAGTGAATTTTACAGGCACCGATACGCGCAGTGGCACACCTTTTTCAACGCGGATGAAATCCACATGTTCAATTTGGTCTGTGACGGGGTTGAATTGCAAATCTTTTGGCAAGGCTTGGATGGTTTTGCCATCAACCGCGATGTTGATAAGGCGTGAACGGAAGCGACCTTTTTGATATTCTTGCACGACATCTTTGAGCGGCAATGCAATGCTAGTTGCTTGTTGGCCTTTGCCATACAATACACCTGGAATTTTGCCTTCGCGGCGAAGTGCGCGAGCAACGCCTTTGCCAGCACCAGTACGGGTTTCAGCGGTTAAGCCAGTGGATTTTTCTTTTTTAGGTAAAGTAGCCATTTTGTAGTCTCCTTAGGTTTGATAATTAGTCGAATAATGATGATACTGAGGTTTCCGCGCTGATGCGTTTGACGGCTTCAGCTAGTAACGGCGCTACGGAAATAACGCGGATGTTTTTTGCTGCTTTCACAGCGTCGGTGGCTGGAATCGTATCGGTGATAACCAGCGAGGTGAGTACAGAATTTTCAACGCGTTCAACCGCGCCGCCTGCAAGCACACCATGCGTCACATACGCCGCAACCGAAGCAGCGCCTTTTTCTTTGAGGGCTTTCGCAGCGTTACATAACGTGCCAGCTGAATCCACGATGTCATCAAACAAAATGCAATCACGCCCATCGACGTCACCAATGATGTTCATGACTTCCGAAACGCCAGCGCGTTCGCGGCGTTTATCGACAATCGCTAAATCCGCACCAATGCGATTCGCCAGTGCACGCGCACGCACCACACCGCCTACGTCTGGCGATACAATCACAATATTTTCAGGCTTTTTATATTGCGATTTAATGTCCGCGACAATCACTGGCAATGCATATAAATGGTCGAGCGGAATATCAAAGAAGCCTTGGATTTGTCCCGCATGTAAATCAATCGTCAGCACGCGGTTTGCACCCGCCGCGGTAATGAGATTCGCCACCAGCTTGGCTGAAATCGGCGTGCGTGGGCCCATCTTGCGGTCTTGGCGCGCATAACCAAAGTACGGAATCACCGCTGTCACACGTTTTGCTGATGCACGTTTGAGCGCATCCAGCGAGACGAGTAATTCCATAATATGATCGTTCGATGGGAAGCAGGTTGATTGAATTACAAATACATCTTCGCCGCGCACGTTCTCATGAATCTCAACAAATACTTCTTGATCGGCAAAGCGTTTCACGCTGGCGTTGGTCAGTGATGTGCCGAGATAATCCGCCATTGCTTGTGCGAGTGGGATATTGCTATTGCAGGCGAGTAATTTCATGACCTATCCTTTATCGGCTAAAAAATTCCAACAGAAAACCCCTGTTTGCAATGATTCCAAACAGGGACGGCCTTGGGAATTTAAAACCCAGTTAGTGGTATTAGGGGGCTGCTTTTAGCAGGTGAGGGGGGGATTGTAAAGGGGGGATTGCGCCGTCATTCTGCGGGACTCAAAGAGTCAGCGCAGAATCCACTCTGTAACCCTGAGATCCTGCTCGATTTTCTAATGAAAATCAGCAGGATGACGCATTACCCCTCCGCCTGTTTTGGCTCATTTTCGGCTGAACGGGTGAGGGCGTAATCTTCGGCGCGGAAAATCTCGGTTATCCTATTGATTTCGTGGTCGGCGACGCCGATGGATTTCAGCAATGCCCCGCCCATTTGCAGGCTGACTTCAAACATTTCAGCAACCGCTAATGTTGCGCCAGCATTTTCAAGCTTCTGAACTTGCTCAATGTTTTTTGCGCGGGCGACAATCGGCAAATCAGGGTTGCTATCGCGGATGGCGGCGATGGTTTGCAGGGCAACGCGGGTATCATTATGGGTAATAACCGCCGCACGGGCACGTTTGACACCGAGGGCGTTCAACACATGAGTACGCGCCGAGTCACCATAATAGACAGGCACGCCGCTTTTTCGTTCACGCGAAACCATATACGAATCCATATCGGCGGCGACGTAGGGAATATTTTCGTTTTCCAGCAATCGCGCCACCGTATGCCCGACACGGCCATAACCACAGACAATGACATGGTTACTTAAATCGAGTGTCTCGGTGATGATTTGATCGGGTTTGCTTAGGCTGACTTTTGCCAGTTTTTGCGAAAAACGTTTACCTGCCTGTGCAACGAGCGGCGTCAGCGCCATACTCATTGTGACCATCACTAACAAGGTTTGGCTGGTATTCGCATCAATTAAACCATTCTGGCTGGCGAGTGCGAAAAGTACGAAGGCGAACTCACCGCCTTGTGAAAGTAATAAACCTGCATGGATGGCAGAGCTTAAACTAAAGCCAAACAGGCGGCATAGGGCAATGATAATAAGTGCCTTGCTTGCCATCAGCGCAATGGTGAGCCCGATGATGCTAGCGAATGTTTCTATCAAGAAATCGACGTTGAGCGACATGCCGATGGTCATGAAAAATAAACCGAGCAATAAACCCTTAAACGGCAAAATGTCGGATTCAACCTGATGTTTGAATTCGGTTTCCGCGACGAGTAACCCCGCCATGAACGCACCGAGTGCGGCCGATAACCCAACCGAGTGTGTCAACCATGCCAAACCTAGCACCACAAAAATATTGGTGGCGGTGAATAGCTCGGTATTATCCAGTGAGGCGATGAAGCGGAAGAGTGGGCGGAGCAATAAACGGCCAATGAGGAAGATGCCCACCAATCCGATCGTTGCTTTGATGGCGGCATTTCCCATCGCTCCTGCAATAGATGCTTCGCCGCTAGCTAACACATTCACAAAAATTAGTAACGGGATAACGGCGAGATCTTGCAAGATGAGAACGGCGAGGGATAGGCGGCCGACTTGTGAAGATTTTTCATTTTGTTCGGAGATTACCTGCAGCACAATGGCAGTTGATGATAGCGCCAAGCCACCGCCGATGATGATAGCGGTATTCAACGAATTATTGATGGTGAGATATAATGCTCCAAATAAACCCGAGGTAAGAAGAACCTGCATCCCGCCAAAGCCAAACACATGTTTACGCATGGTGCGTAGGCGGGCGAGTGATAACTCCAAGCCAATCAGGAATAATAAAAAGATGATGCCGAATTCTGCAAAGCCGGAAGTGACGGATACGTCTTTGATGAATCCCAAACCATAAGGACCAATCAATGTGCCCGCAAATAAATATCCCAGCACGGGGCTGAGTTTAAGCGCGCGAAAAAGCGCGACCATAAGAACGGCCGCTGTCAGTAACACGACAATTTCGGTTAAGTGTAATGAATCTTGCATGCAACCAATCTACCAAGCCATTGCCAATAAATCGCTAACAAAGCAGGATTTATTTGAGATTTGTTTTTTAGGGGCGATAAAATATACAATTTTTTTGCTCCGTAAGCGGAATGATTATGCTAAGAATGCACAGCCAGTAGGGAGTTGCGGGGTAAAGCGTAAATTTTCCATTAAATAGCCCTAGGCAATCCTTACTGATGTAATTATTGTTGTTATAATACAGTATATTAATATGATGCCTAAAATTTAGGCAATCCAATAATAGGTCGCACTGGCTGGGATTTTTTGTCTTTATTCAAGGCGCTACCCACATGGTTATCCACAGATACGGTGGAAAAAAAACAACCCCAATACCAGCCACAAAAAAAGGGAATTTGTTATGCTGCTTTTTGCGTAAGCATGTCGAGCAGTATCCAGCTTAATAATGCTGAGATCCTGCTCGACATGCTGCGCATATCAGCAGGATGACTTGCACAAAGCCCGATTCCTCAATTTCAGCAGTTGAAATTGTTGGTGCGAACGATACACTACTTTGATGAATGAAGAAGAACATCCTCCGCTTTCGCTCGCTGCGGGTCGCGAGGTTATTAAAAGCTATGTGAACCAATTGCCGCTATTGCCGGGCGTTTATCGCATGTTGGATAGTGAAGGTAAGGCATTATATATTGGCAAGGCGAAGCATTTAAAAAATCGTGTGAGCAATTATGTCAATGCCGCTGCGCTGAATACACGCCTTCAGCGGATGGTCTCGCTCACTGCGGCGATGGAGATTATCACCACGCGCTCAGAGGCGGAAGCCCTGCTGCTGGAAGCGAATTTGATTAAAAAATACATGCCGCGCTATAATATTTTGCTGCGTGATGATAAATCTTTTCCGTATATTTTCTTGTCGGGTGACCATGTTTTTGCCCGCATTGGCAAGCATCGTGGTGCGAAGGTGGCGAAGGGAAAATATTTTGGGCCGTTTGTGTCGGCAGGTGCGGTGAATGAAACGATATTGTTTTTGCAAAAAGCATTTTTGCTGCGGCCATGCTCGGATAATATTTTTAAAAACCGTTCGCGCCCGTGTCTGCAATATCAGATTAAGCGCTGCTCAGCACCTTGCGTAGGTAAAATAAATGAAGCCGATTATCGCGAGCTCACCAAGCAGGCTGAAGGGTTTTTGTCAGGAAAATCGCAGGAAGTGCAGCAAAATCTGATTGCCGAAATGCAGCGGCTTTCGCTCGACATGCAGTTTGAAAAAGCAGGTGTCTTGCGTGATCGCATCAAGGCGTTAAACCAAATTCAACAAGG
>JAYTDB010000137.1:0-3704 GCA_043736135.1 Rickettsiales bacterium | reverse complement strand
ATGGGAGAATAAATCTGGGTGAAATAACTTTAAATCCACCCCGCGATGAATGATACGCAGCTTGCTAGTATCCACCTCGTAATTTTTTTGAATATGATCAGCAATAAAATGCGAGATAGCGATCACACGCTCGCCTTTTACCATGATGGAATTATATTTTTTCTTCCATTTATTCTGCATGCCGTACGTGCCATGGAAAGTCGTCATGAATTTTGCACCCGTCAACTGACACGCATACCACGCGCTCCACGCCGGTGCGCGCGAACGCGCATGCACAATATCCACCTCATACTCACGAATAACATCCGCCAGCTTGCGGGCATTACGCCACATCACAAAAGGATTTTTAGTGCCAAGCGGAAGCTGGATATGCTTCGCACCACAATGCAGCAAAGATGGCAACATAGAGCCACCCTCGCTTGCCACCATCGCCCGCCAGCCCGCGTGCTGAATAGCACGGGCAATTTCAATCGTGCCGCGCTCAACACCGCCGCTACGTAATTCAGGTAAAACTTGTAAAATGGTTGGCTGTTTTTTCATATTCATTCAATTCGTCATTGCGAGCAGTGCGAAGCAATCTATAGTATATCTATAATGCGTATGTCTATAATGGATTGCCGCGTCGCTTTTGCTCCTCGCAATGACAAGTGTAGAAACAGTATGAAACCCACATTTTTACCAATATCAAACGGCTTACTCGCTTACCACCTAAGCGAGGGCAAATCGCCTTGCGTCATTTTCATGGGCGGCTTTAAATCGGACATGACGGGCAGCAAGGCAACCGCGCTGGAAAGCTTCTGCCAATCACGCGGGCAACGCTTCATCCGTTTTGATTACACGGGACACGGTCAATCCAGCGGTGCGTTTATCGACGGCAGCATCGGCGCATGGACGCAAGATGCGCTGGATGTGGTGGATACACTCGGCGGCGAGGATATCATTTTAGTCGGCTCAAGCATGGGCGCGTGGCTGGCGTTATTAGTCGCCCTTGCGCGCCCGCAAAAAATCAAAGCGCTCGTCGGCGTTGCCAGCGCCCCTGATTTTACCGAAGCGTTGATTTGGAACAAATTAGATGCCGCACAGAAATCCGACTTGATGGATAAAGGCGTATTTTATGCGCCCAGCTGCTACGGCGAAGAGCCCTACCCGATTATCAAAAAGCTGATTGAGGAAGCGCGCGCGCATTTATTGATGCAGTCGAATATCGCCATTACCTGCCCCGTACGGCTAATTCACGGCGATAAAGATGCCGATGTGCCGTGGCAACATTCCGTAAAACTAAAAGAGCTGCTGG
The DNA here is from genome assembly GCA_043736135.1 of Rickettsiales bacterium. Lineage (GTDB taxonomy): Bacteria > Pseudomonadota > Alphaproteobacteria > Rickettsiales > SXRF01 > JAYTDB01. The sequence goes on along the minus strand of JAYTDB010000137.1, from coordinate 2,410 downwards.
AGAGCACAGATACCCAGCTGACCATCGTCAAAGATGGTGACCACCGCCTGAGCGCACCAGACCATTTACAACTGCTTTGCAAAACGCTAGAAACATTGCTTCCCAACCCATAAAGGCACTTACCATGAAACCGACTTCAAAACCAAATAACCCTTGTTTTTCTTCTGGCCCATGTGCGAAACGCCCAGGCTGGTCGCTTGATGGCTTAAAAGGCGCTGCCCTTGGCCGTTCGCACCGCGCGAAAATCGGCAAAAACAAATTGGAAGAAGTCATCACGCTTTCTAAAAAAGTGCTCGGCATGCCAGATAATTATGTGCTCGGCATCGTGCCAGCATCAGATACAGGTGCTATTGAGATGGCGATGTGGTCGCTGCTCGGCGCACGCGGTGTTGACGTGCTGGCGTGGGAAAGCTTTGGCAGCACATGGGCTGGCGATTGCAAAAAACAACTGAAACTAAAAGATTTGAACGTCTATGAAGCGGGCTATGGCCAGCTTCCTGACCTTGCGAAAGCAAATTGGAAAAACGACGTATTATTCACATGGAACGGCACAACTTCGGGCGTGCGCGTACCGAATGGTGATTGGATTGCGGACGACCGCGAAGGGCTGGCGATTTGCGATGCGACCTCTGCTGTATTCGCGATGGATTTACCGTGGAACAAGCTTGATGTGGTGACATGGTCATGGCAGAAAGTGCTCGGCGGCGAAGGTGCACACGGCATGATTGCATTATCTCCACGCGCGGTAGAACGCTTGCAAAGCTACACGCCAGCATGGCCAATGCCAAAAATTTTCCAAATGACTAAAGGTGGAAAGCTGATTGACGGTATTTTCAAGGGCGAAACCATCAACACCCCTTCTATGCTGTGCGTGGAAGATGCGCTGGACGGGCTGCGCTGGGCAGAATCCGTCGGCAATATCAAAGGCCTTGTTTCGCGTTCGGAAGCCAACCTGAAAGTGATTGCTGATTGGGTCGCAAAATCCAACTGGGCTGCGTTCTTGGCGGATGATGCGAAAACGATTTCGTGCACCTCGATTTGCCTAAAAATTATTGACCCTGCTTACCTTGCGCTATCGCCAGAAGCACAAGCAGAAGGCGCAAAGAAAATCGCATCGCTGCTCGAAAAAGAAGGCGTGGCCTATGACATCGGCGCTTACCGCGATGCCCCTGCTGGCTTACGCATCTGGGGTGGTGCAACCGTTGAGACGGCGGACGTGCAAACCCTCACCGCTTGGCTCGACTACGCATGGGGTGAAGTGAAGGCAACACTCGCACAGGCGGCTTAATGGCAACTCCATTAATAAATATGGGGATTTCCTGCGGCTACTTTATTAGGTTTATTTCTTCACTGGCATAATTACTGTAACATAACTGGAGCCTTGATTTACCATATGAGGAACAATCGATTGCTCCTTAGTTACTGGCTTTCCAGCGGCGTCTTCTATCCAATAAATCACATTGTCTGCGGACTCAAATAAAATTCCATTTTTCCAATCCACACGGAAATTAAATTTATAGTGTTCACGCGGCAACGCGACAAAGTCAGTATTAATATCTGCCTGCAGCTTGTTTATTAGAAAAATTGCCCCGATACTATGAGCACCTGCCTGTAAGGGAATGGGAGTATTTATAACATCTAAATTTGCTGAATTGATAGCATGCGCAACAGAATTACTCCCATCAATATTAAAGGGGGTGATGGATGCTTTAGCCAAATCGCCTCCCAATATGCCTTTGGTCAATTCAACATGACCACTTATAAATGCTATGTCTGCACCCTCTGGTGACTTGTATTCATTATCTATCTTATGATAATCACACGCAGATAACATAAAAACCACCAACGAGCATAATAGCCGTGCGTACTCATTGCGACTAATCGACATAAAATATTCCACAGTCCGCTATATGACCGTGTGCAGGATGTACAGTCATAACCGAAACCACTTTTTCATGTGTAGAATTTTCTACCCAATAGCTTAGCTTTTCAGGAAAATCCGGACGAAGATAATTTATTTCCCACACCACACTAGTCTTAATAAAATACTGCTCATGTGGCTTGGCTGTGAACTTAATGATCGGTGCTATCACACCATTACCTGCAATAAAGCAACCCAATATACTATGGTCACCCGGTGCCAATGGAACGCCTATCATTTTTGATTGTTCAAGAGCAGTTTTAGCTTGCGGCTCATTCACAGTTAACGTAACTGGCACTTCTCTGACTTTCTGCCCATCAATCAACATGGGGAAAAGCAAACTTTTCGGCGAAATATAGAGTATCCCCAGCTCCTCTGAAGCCGCACCAATTAAGTACGCGCTATCATCCTGAGCTTTATATTTATATAACTCAACTTTTTTTACACATGCACTGAGTGTTATCAAACAAAGCAAGATAGAAAAACGAC
>JAYTDB010000136.1:0-2023 GCA_043736135.1 Rickettsiales bacterium | reverse complement strand
CGCATCTGGTTGCGGCGCTGCAAGAACAAGCCGCTAAGCTTTGGCACTGCTCAAACATGTATGTGATGCCGGGGCAAATGAAACTGGCAGAGCGGCTTTGTGCGGCGAGCTTCGCGGATAAGATATTTTTCTGCAATTCGGGCGGCGAGGCGGTGGAAGCGGGCTTGAAAATGGCGCGTAAATATTTTGATTATATTGGCCAGCCAGACAAATATCGTTTTATTACCTTCGAGGGCGGCTTTCATGGTCGTTCACTCGCTTGCATTTCGGCGGGTGGTAATGCGGTTGCGCGAGATGGCTATGGCCCGCTGGTCGATGGTTTTGACCGCGTGGCATTTAACAATTTGGCAGCGGTTGAAGCGGCGATTACTTCGCAAACAGCGGGTATTTTAGTGGAATCGATTCAAGGTGAGGGCGGTATTATTGAGGCGCAGCCAGCGTTCTTGCGCGGCTTGCGGGCGATTGCCGATAAGCATGGCTTGCTGCTTTATGTCGATGAAGTGCAATCAGGCATGGGGCGCACAGGCAAATTATTTGCTTACGAACATGCGGGGGTTGTGCCTGACATTGTATCTTCCGCAAAAGGTATCGGCAATGGCTTTCCGCTGGCAGCATTGCTGACGTCCGATAAGGTGGCGGCGTGCATGTCGGCAGGGACGCATGGTTCGACGTATGGTGCTAATCCGCTGGCAACTGCGGTGGGTAATGCGGTGCTGGATGTGATGTTGGAGGATGGTTTTTTTGCGCATGTTACTGTTGTTGGCGCGAGCTTGAAAGCAGGCTTGGAAGCGTTGCAGAAAACCTATCCGAAGTTAATTGCCGAAGTGCGCGGTTACGGCTTGATGCTGGGGCTGAAATTACACACGCCACGTTTGGAATTTGTGGAAGCCTTGCGTGCGGGTGGCTTGCTGACATCGCCTGCCGAAGATAATGTGGTGCGTATCACGCCGCCACTCATACTTAGCGAGGCTCAGGTTCAAGAAGCACTTGCCATTTTCAAAAAAACATGTGAGGCATTAAATCCATGACCATTCGCCATTTCTTAGACCTCGCTGATATGGATGCGGCAACCGTACGTTTGTTGCTGACAAATGCTGCGCGTGTTAAACGCGAATGGGAAGAGGGCAAGCGCGAGAAGCCACTGGTGGATAAAAAGCTGGCAATGATTTTTGAAAAAAATTCCACGCGCACACGCATCTCGTTCGATGTCGCGATTTTAGAGCTGGGGGGCTACAGCTTTTGCTTAAATGGCACGGATATGCAGCTGGGGCGCGGTGAAACCGTGGCGGATACAGCGAAGGTGATGTCGCGCTATGTGTCGGCGATTATGCTCCGTTGTCATAGCCATGATAAGCTGCTGGAGCTGGCCGCCAATGCGTCGATTCCGGTTATTAATGGGCTCACCGAATTTAGTCATCCCTGCCAAATATTGGCGGATATTTTGACGTTTGAAGAAAGCTTTGGTGATATTCGCGGCAAGATTATTGCGTGGGTAGGGGATGGAAATAATGTGGCGCATAGCTGGATTCATGCGGCGGCGTTGCTCGGTGCGGAATTGCGTATTGCCTGCCCAGATAAACTCAATCCGCTGCCAGAAGTGGTTGCGTGGGCGCGCGCTAAGGGGGCTAAACTCACTATTACTGAAGACCCTAAAGCTGCTGTGGCGGGTGCGCATGCGGTGATTACCGATACGTGGGTATCGATGGGGGATCCTGATGCGGAAGCGCAAATGAAGCTGCTCGCGCCCTATCAGGTGAATGCGGATTTGATGAAATTGGCTGAAAAAGAAGCAATATTCCTGCATTGTCTGCCTGCCCATCGTGGCGAGGAAGTGACAGCAGAAGTGATTGATGGCCCGCAATCGCGGGTGTTTGATGAGGCGGAAAATCGCCTGCATGTGCAAAAGGCGGTTTTGCTCTGGTGTTTAAATGTGATATAGTAGCGGTTATTAGGAGAAATTTATGTCACCGATTTTATTGATGGTTTTTGTATTGATTGCCGCTGCACTCGTGTTTATGGGGCC
>JAYTDB010000135.1:0-8461 GCA_043736135.1 Rickettsiales bacterium | reverse complement strand
CCGATTTCATTGTTGCAACGGGGCTGGGGAAGGCGCAAGCTATGCAGCAACTGAAGTTATTATTTAGTTTAATATTGGAAATCGCATGAGAATTTTTCTTTTTCTTTTTCTTTTATTTTTAACCTGCATTAGCTCTTCAGTAAATGCATGCATGGAGATGGTTGAGAAAAAAGAAGCGCGTTTTAAAGAGTATGACGCCGATAAAAATGGTTTTGTTGATGAAAACGAGTGGAACAAAATACATAACGATGGATTGTTTGGGAAGTATCTCGAAGCCAAAGATAAGAATGGTGACGGAGTGTTTTCCAAAGAAGAATTTTTAACGATTAATTTTGTAAAGTGTTTATGAAACGCGAGATTATTTTAGATACGGAAACCACAGGGCTTGACCCGAATTCTGGGCATCGCATCGCTGAGATTGGCTGTGTGGAAGTTATTGGCGGCATTCGCACGGGCAATGTCTTTCATTGTTATTTGAATCCGCAGCGCGATATGCCCGATGAGGCGTTTCGTGTGCATGGGCTTTCTAATGCGTTTTTGAAAGACAAACCGGTTTTTGCGCAGAAGGTCGATGAGTTTTTGGACTTCATCAAAGATTCAATATTGGTGATTCATAACGCCACGTTTGATATGAAATTCATCAATTTTGAACTGACCAAGCATGGGTTCCCTATCATTCCGATGGACCGTACGCTCGATACGGTGTTGATGGCGCGGAAGAAATTCCCTGGTTCGCCCGCCAGTTTGGATGCGTTGTGTAAACGTTTTGAGATTGATTTAAGTGGCCGCGATAAGCATGGAGCGTTACTGGATGCTGAACTGCTTGCTGAGGTTTATTTGGAACTGCTCGGCGGCAGGCAGGTGGTGCTTAGTTTAGATAGCCAGCAAACGGTGAGCGTGGAAGAGGCGGTGGTGATAGAGCGTAATCGTGAGTTCCGCGAGGCGCGTGATTTTTTGCCTTCCGCAGAAGAGTTAGAAGCACATAGCCTGATGCTGAAAAAACTTAAAAACCCGATTTGGGAAGAAGCTTAGTTTTTTGTTTTTTATACATACGCACAAAAAAAGGGCTCCCGAAGGAGCCCTTTTTGTATCGGTAGAACGCATCAATTACTTGATGAAGTTCAAGAAGATTTCAACGCGACGATCTTCAGCCAAGCAAGCGATTTGCGTTGCAGTAGCTTTTTTACCATCAGTGTATCCACAGCTAGTGAGTGGTTTGCCTTCGCCCATACCTTCAACTTTTACGTTGCGAGTTTTCAGGCCTTTAGCTGCCAAGTATGATTTAACTGTTTGAGCGCGTTTGAGTGACAAACGTTTGTTGTAAGCAGCGTTGCCTACTACGTCAGCATAACCAGTCAAATCTACGCTGCTAACTTCTTTAGAATCAACAATCAATTTGCTTACTTGATCCAATTTCGCTTTTTCAGTTACGTTCAAAGTCGATTTGTTGAAATCGAAGTAAACGTTGCGCCATTCTTTAGACAAATTATGCAAATCTGCTTTAGCAGATTCGCCAGTGCATTCGTTGAAGTTTGCAGTCCATTTAGTCACAACGCAGTTACCAAAAGTATTGCGAGCGATGTTTTTGTTTGTATTTTTTACAACTTCTTGGAATTGACCTGCGAATGCTGCAGGAGCAACAACAGCGCCAACTACGGCAAGAAGGGTAGCTTTTTTCAGATATGTCATGAGCCTTGTCCTTATTAATGTGGTAGATGAATTCATTTTTGAGCGAGTAGTACGATTCAATTTTGTAACTTACGCGACCGAATCGGTTTCGTCAGCATGTCGGGCAGTTTACGACTCAACTGATTAAAATCAAGCCTTTATAAAGCGATGGGGGGGTAAAACCCCCTAAAATGGCATAAAATTTGGTGACTGATGCGTAAAAGTCACAGGGGGGATTAGGCCTCTTTCTTATCGCTAGCACCTTGATTTTTCAGGTAAAGTTCGTGAAAATCAATCGGATCGAGCATGAGCGGAGGGAATCCACCATCACGCGTTACGTCGGATACGACGCGGCGAGCAAATGGGAAAAGCACGAAAGGACAATCAACCAATAAGACGCTTTCTAGTCGTTCTTCTGCGATATTGCTTAAGTAGAAAATGCCCGCATAAGATAAATCAACCAAGAAAAGGCTGCTATTATTAGCGCCAGCGCGAGCGGTCAGTTGAATGACCACTTCATAAATATCATCTTGCAGTTTGGTTGCCCGCAAATCAACGCCAACGTCAATATTGGGGCGGACTTCATTGGCAATCAGGCTTTGCGGCGCATGTGGATTTTCAAACGACAAATCCTTGATATATTGTGCACGAACTTGAAAAGAGGGCGATGTGCTAGGTGTTACTTCTTCTGACATGCTTTAGTACTTTCACATTTTTTATTGATTCGATTGATAGGTCACTCCATATAACATACCATGCGATGTCGTCATCATTTATTTAAAGAAGGTGGATATGGATTCAATCCCTTACGCAGACATTATTATACTGGCACTAATTGCAGGATTTATTCTGCTGCGCTTACGCGGCGTGCTGGGTCAGAAAACAGGCAATGAAAATCCCCAGTTTTTTAAACGGGACACCACCGAAAAAGAAAAAGCTGATGATAAAATTGTTCAGATTGGTGATAAAGGGCAAAAGGTAAAAGGTTTAGATATTTTAGATAGTTATTTATCTCAGTTGAATAATAGCGACCCGATTTCAAAGACACTTGCTGATATTAAAAAACAAGATGCACAATTCACCGCTACTGGTTTTATGGACGGCGCAAAAATGGCCTATGAAATGGTGTTTGATGCTTTTGCAAAAGGCGATAAAGCAACATTGGAAATGTTGCTGGAAAAAGGCCTTTATAGCACATTTGTGGCAGAAATTGACGCCCGTTCGAGCCAAGATTTGACAACGGAGACAACGTTATTGCGGGTGAAAGCCAAAGATATTACCTCGGCAACGCTTACCGAAAATATGGTGCGCTTATCGGTGAAATTTGAAACCGAGCAAGTATCGGTTGCAAAAAACAAGCAAGGCGAAGTGGTGGAGGGCAGCGTATCTGAATCGCATCTGATGGACGATGAATGGCTGTTTGAACGCGACATCACCTCGAAAAATCCTAACTGGAAAATTATTGAAACATGAGTGCTGCGTTGCGTATATGGTTTCCTGTTCTGCTGCTCACATTATCTGGTTGCAGTATGTTTGAAAAACCCGATAAGTTTGAATCAATGCCGATTCGTTTTTCCGACCTTGTGGGTTGGGAATCAGAAAATCATTTAGAAGCGCTCGCCTCATTTAATAATTCATGCCCTATTTTAGCCGCAAAACCTCGCCCTGAAACCACTGGCAGCCATATCCAAGTATCTGGATTTGTCTGGAGCACCTTATGTGCGGCGGGCTTGGAAGCAAGCAGCAGTGACCTGGCGGCAAAGAGTTTTTTTGAAACCTATTTTACACCGTACCGCATTGCCAATAATGGCAACGAAAAAGGATTATTCACCGGCTATTACGAACCGCTTCTATATGGCAGCTTAAAAAAACAAGGTGATTTTAAATATCCGATTTATGCCGCGCCAAAGGATTTGAAAAACAAAAAGCCGTATCTGACGCGTGCGCAGATCGATAAGGGCGCGCTGGCGGGTAAAGGGCTGGAGCTGGTATGGGTGGATGATCCGGTGATGCTGTTCTTTATGCATATTCAAGGTAGCGGGCGCATCCGTCTGCCAGATGGTCATGAATTCATCGTTGGTTATGATGACCAAAACGGACAAGGCTATGTAACGCTGGGAAAAATTATGGCGGATGAGGGCTTGATTGCCAAAGACAACCTCAATTTTTTCACCATTCGCCAATGGCTATATGATAACCCAACCAAGGCATTTGCGATGATGGCAAGGAATCCATCATATGTATTTTTCAAACGTCAGGACAATACACAAATTATTGGTAGCATCGCCGCCCCGCTGACGCCGCGACGTTCGCTGGCTGTTGATAATCGCTACATTCCATACGGTCTGCCGTTATATTTAGAAGCAACATTGCCGCCCATGGATAATCAGCCCGCACAACCGTTTCAGCAGATAGTGATTGCACAAGATACGGGTGGAGCGATTAAAAAACCGGTGCGTGGCGATGTGTTTTTTGGCCATGGGCCAGAGGCAGAATTTTTAGCGGGCTACATGAAACAGCAGGGCCGTTATGCGCTACTCGTGCCGAATGGTGTTGAGCCGTGATATGTCAAAAAAACGCGATATCAGTGATGAAGAAAAAGCCTTATGGAAAGAGGCTGTAAAAGATGTTGCGCGGATAAAACCGAGTAAAATAGTAAAGCCAAAAATCACTGAAAAATCGCCCGTAAAAATCAAAAAAACGCCAAAAACAAATGCAGCTCTCACGATAGAACCACCTGCACCACGTATAAAAAACGCGATAGACCCCAATACCAAGGCGAAGATTGGTCGCGGCGATTATGCAATAGATGGCAGGATTGATTTGCACGGCTTTACCTTTGATAATGCATTTGACGCGCTGGCAGGCTTTATTGCCCAGCATCATTTTAATGGTAGCCGATGCCTACTGGTGATTACGGGCAAGGGTGGCAAGCATGGCGGCAACAGTTTAAAAGAAGACGTTCCGCGCTGGCTTTCTTTTGCGGCAATGAGTAATATGGTGGCATATCATACAACCGCACAAGCGAAGCATGGCGGAACAGGGGCTCTTTATGTCTATCTTACACGCAAGCGATAAGCCGCATATTCTCGTCGTTGATGACGATGATCGCCTGCGCGCGCTGCTCAAGAAATTTCTAAGCGAGCATGGATTTATTGTGACGACGGCTGCAAGCACGCAAGAAGCGGCGCATTTTCGCAACTGGTATCTGTTTGATTTAATTGTGCTCGATGTGATGATGCCAAACCAAACAGGGCTACAATGGCTGGCAGCAGAAAATATCACGACACCCGTATTGATGCTATCGGCATTAGGCGAGTCACAAAATCGCATTGATGGGCTGGAGGTCGGCGCTGAGGATTATTTGAGTAAGCCATTTGAGCCTAAGGAGCTGGTGCTACGGATAAAGGCTATTTTGCGCCGCACCAGTCAGCAGCAAGAGCGTTCACGATTAGGCACGTTTGGTGACTATGTCTTCGATTGCCAATTGCTGACGTTAAAGCGCCATGAGCAGCTTGTTCCGCTTACGACCAGCGAGCGGGATATGTTGCAAATGCTGGTGGAAAATGCAGGTAGTCCTGTATCCAGAGATAAGCTCGCGACGTTGTTGCCGCAAGGCAGTAACGAGCGAAGTGTGGATGTGCAGATGTCGCGCTTGCGTAAAAAGATGGAAGATGCGGACGGTAAAGTTCCGTATTTACAAACGGTACGTGGGGCAGGGTATGTTTTACATGTGCAATAACAGGAGCAGTTATGTTCTTTAAACAATATTTGCCGAAAAGCCTGTTTGGCCGCGCATTACTTATTTTAGTGATGCCGATTATTTTGACGCAAATTGTAATGGCGTATGTATTTTATGAGCGCCACTGGCTGAACGTTACACGCTATATGTCGAGCGGGCTGGCTGGAGAAATTGCGTTCTTGGTGAATCAATTAAATGATGCGCCCGCGCGCGAAAAAACACAAACGATTCGCGACTTTGAAAAGGCAACAGGGCTGGAAGTGCAGCTCGATCAAAATACCATTGTCAGCGGTAAAAATAATAGCGATGAATTTATTATTTTCAAAAATACGTTGCAGCAGAAAATTAAAGATCCGCTGATAATTAAGCGATTATCTGATGAGGATGTGATTGAAATTCAAGTGCAACTCACAGGGCAGTTATTGCATATTAAAACCACGGCAAAGCGTATTGAAAGCCCAACGACCACGATATTTTTACTGTGGATGGCGGCGTCTTCAACACTGCTTACGATGATTGCGATTGTGTTTTTGCGTAACCAATTGCGGCCGATTTCACGGCTTGCGAAAGCGGCAGAGAATTTTGGTCGCGGCGTCGATACGCCTGATTTTAGGCCGCATGGTGCGAATGAAGTACGCATTGCCGCGAAGGCATTTATTGTCATGCGTGAACGTATTCAGCGACAAATTCGCACGCGTACCGATATGTTATCAGGCATCTCGCATGATTTACGCACGCCGCTCACCCGCATGAAATTGCAACTGGCGATGATGGGCGAGAGCGATATTACCCGTGAGCTATCGGATGATGTGCAGCAGATGGAGCATATGATTGCCGAATATTTGGATTTTGCACGTGGCGAGGGTGGAGAAGAATCGCAACCTGTTTCGCTGCATGCGCTGCTGGTGGATGTGGTCGAAGACTATGCGCGTACAGGTCATAATGTGGATTACACGAAAGTCGTTGATGCACTGATTGATTTAAAGCCAGTCAATTTCCGCCGTATGTTGCATAATCTTATCGATAACGCGATTCGTTATGGTAAGTGCGCGCATTTGAGCAGTGCCGAAGATCATAAAATGTTCTATATTTTTGTGGATGATGAAGGGGCGGGTATTCCCGCGGATAAATTTGAAGAAGTGTTTCGCCCATTCAACCGCCTAGATGAATCGCGGAATGTGAATACTGGCGGCGTTGGCTTGGGACTTACCATTGCGCGCGATGTGGCCTTGGTGCATGGCGGCACTATCCAGTTGGATAAAAGCCCGCAAGGCGGCCTCAGAGTAATTATAGCGATACCAAAAGGAAAAAAATAATGGGGTTGTTTTTATTGCGTTTCTGGCCGATTTTATTGCCCATTATCACGTATTTTTTATGGATGTTTTTTGTTCGCAGCAAGGCACGCAAAGCCAGTGAGCCAGTACCACATTTTCGTGAAGGTCCTGTTTTTTGGACATTAATCGCGACACTTTCGATAGCTGTGTTGATGTTTGTTATTCTAGGTTTTTCTAACGAGGGGACGAAGGGAACTTACGTGCCGTCGCATGTTAAAAATGGAAAAATTATCCCCAGTCAGGTAATTGCCCCATGAAACCAACTACGAATTGGCTTTCTGATGCTGACGTAAAACAGCTGTTTTCTGCTTTTGCAGATGCAGGGCAAGAGCTACGTTTTGTTGGCGGTTGCGTGCGCGATAGCGTGCTCGAAAAACCATTTGTCGATTTGGATGCAGCCAGCACGGCAACGCCCGATGAGGCGATGGCATTGCTTGAAAAAGCGGGGATACGCACGATTCCCACAGGCATTGCGCACGGCACGGTGACCGCGCTCGTTGGGCAGCGGTCAGTAGAAATTACGACATTACGAAGGGATGAGACGACCGATGGTCGTCATGCGGATGTGTCGTTCACCAAAGACTGGGAGGAGGATGCGGCGCGGCGTGATTTTACGATGAACGCGCTCTATGTGAGTGAAGCGGGCGAACTGTTCGATTATCATGGCGGCGTGGCGGATGCGAAAGCGGGTATTGTACGTTTCATCGGTGATGCTGATAAGCGCATTAAAGAAGATTATTTGCGTATCTTGCGCTTCTTCCGCTTTCACGCGCATTATGCAAAAACGGCTTTTGATGCGGATGCGCTGCGCGCCTGCGGCGTGCATAAAGATAGTATTGTGCGGCTTTCGGGTGAGCGTATCTCGCATGAGATGTTGAAGTTGTTATCGGCTCCACAAGCAAGCGAGAGCATCGCGCAGATGGAAGAATCAGGTATTTTGCAACCACTGCTACTCTCCGCGCAACAATTACGCGGACTTATCCGCCTTGAACAGATTCCTACGATTTTGAATATGCCGCTACTCAAGCTTGCAAGCCTCCTTTATGACGAGCCGCATGCAAACGCGGTAGGAAAACGTTGGCGGTTGTCTAATTATCAGATGCGGCAAATCAACCAATGGTTGGCTTACTATACGCAAATTGACGTTGGGCTTTCTGAAGCAAAGCAAAAACATTATCGGCGCAAATGGGGCACAGAAATTTATCAAGAATCCGTGATGTTGGCTTATGCAAATTCTACTGCTGAGTGGCAAGATTTCGCGCTGTTGCTTGCGGTGTGTGAGTGGGTGCCGCCAGTATTCCCTGTGACGGGAGACGATTTGAAATCAGCAGGTATCGCAGAAGGTAAAGCCCTAGGCGATGCGCTTAGCCGCTTGGAAATGTTGTGGGAAGAGAGTGATTACACGCTTACTAAAAGTGAATTACTCAGCCGTATCTGAAGCTTTTTCACCTTCAGGTACTTCTTCCAGCGCATAGCCAGCAGAACGTACCGTGCGTACCAAATCAACTTGTTTGCCATCATAATCAAGGCCCTTACGCAAGCGACGAACATGCACGTCAACGGTGCGTAGTTCCACGTAAATATCATGTCCCCATACGGCGTCGAGCAGTTGCTCGCGCGAGAATACGCGGCCAGGATGTTCCATCATATAACGCAACAATGAAAACTCGGTTGGCGACAAATGTACTTCATTGCCGCCGCGTGTCACTTTGTGACC